>NZ_BAAADA010000193.1:0-2963 GCF_039522005.1 Alkalibacterium indicireducens | reverse complement strand
TTTCTCTCTTTCTTTCTGTCAGATTTGTATACGTTTCCTTATTTTACCTTTGCTGGAGACATTTGACAAGAAAAAAGGCAATGTGATCCAGCAGTGTATTCACGTCTGCTGGATCACATTGCCTTTTTTCGCCTCTTTTTTATCGGTATAGAATGCTTTTCTACATTTAAGCCGAGTTCTGGTTTCATCAGTAAAGTCAATTCGTACACAATCATGGTTAGAATGACTTAGTTTTCAGCTCCATCTTTAGATTTTCGATTTTTTCTTAGTGGTATATGTTGCTTGATGTACTTAAAAAATAATTCTATTTGCTACTTTTGGCTATACATTTTACAGATTTACTCTACAGACACGTTCAGTCGATTCGTAATGATACTTAAATTCGATTACTGTTTTCTCTCGGTCGTAATGAGCCGGAAGAGCTGGTTAAATAGGTTTGGCTACCCAACTATACCAAACAAGTCTTAACTTACTAAATTAGAATATCTCAGCGATAAGTCTTGCTTTTTTCTCAGCCTCTTCCAGAATTTCTTCTCTTTTGGACGGAGCAAAATCGATACCTTCAATAAATAATTGCTCGTAATCTTCAACTCCAACAAACTGGAAAATCCCTTTTAAAAATTGTGCGGAAAAATCTTTCCCACCAAAATACCCACCGTTTGATTGGATATGGAGAGCTTTCTTTCCATGTGCTAGAGCCTCTGCACCCGTTTCTGTATACCTAAAAGTTACTCCAGAAACACAAATATTATCTATCCACGATTTTAAATGGCTTGGAATACCTAAATTCCATAATGCATTTGCTACAACTATTTTGTCCACATCTATATACTGTTGTGTTAACTCATTCATTCGTGTCATTTTCTTTTGCTGAGCATCAGTCAACTCTGGAAATGTTTTTCCTTCTTTTAATGCTATAATACTTGTTAAGATATCCTCATCCAGCTCCGGAATGTCATCGTTAAATACATCAATATATTGAATTTCATCATCTGGATGTGTTTCTTTGTATTTTTCAACAAATACATCTAAGATTTGAACTGAAGTAGATTGATCAGCATTTAATGGGTGTGCTTTTACTACTAATAATTTGGTCATAATTATATATCCTTTCGTCAATATTTGTGAATTATTTCACATTTTTTATTATATCAAACTATACTCTTATGTCAAGTGTATTTTGCAAGAAAAAAATCCATAAGATTGCAGGAATTTTTTCCATACCTTTGCTGCACCGTTTTATTTAGTTTTTGTGTTGCGATAATGCGTTCGTGAAGCGGTAACTTTTACCAGAAAACGAGAAAATATGAGCGTGATGAATTAAGCGATCAACTAAGGCACTCGTTAATCTGGAGTCCTGAAATACTTTATTCCATGAGCTGAATTCTAAATTGGTCGTCACAATCAAGCTGCGTTCCTCATAAAAATCAGAAATAAGGTGGAATAACAGCTCTGATCCTTCTTTATCTATTGGCAAGTAACCTAATTCATCCAAGATGAGACAATCGCTTTTTAAGATGCTCTTTCGTGTACGTGCAAGCGTCCCTCTTTGAGACGCTTTTTGTAATTTATCCACTAAATCTAAAACACGATAAAACTGTACATCTTTTCCCGCCATACATGCTTCGATGCCAAGAGCTGTGGCTAACGTTGTTTTCCCAGTGCCTGGTGAACCAACGAAAATCAAATTTTCACGATGATGAATAAAATCTAAGCTTATTAATTCCTCTTTAGTTAGAGACCCTGGAAATCCAATCGCATCATGCCATTCATATTGACCCAATCGTTTATGAGTGCGGAAACCCGCTTTGTGTATTAAACGATGAGCTTTAGCTCGTTCTCGTTCGTGCTGTTCGTATTTCAAAGACTCTAATATAAGAGGATAGAGAGCTTCTTTATCATGATTGTCTATGACGTAGTCATAAACATACGCTAACCTCATACGTTTGCACAATTCCTTTAACTCATCTTCCATTAGCTCACCGCCTTCGGAGAGAGTGAATCATAAAGCGTTAGGGAGAGAGAAGCTTCTGTTGGCTCTGATTCAAAATTGTTCAGTAGGAGAAACTCAAAATTCTCTTCAATCCGTAATAAGTCCTCTTCTTTAAGCAATTCAAGCAGTTGGTCGATGCGCCTTTTTCGTTCGACAAGAGTTGTTTCTAATACATAGCTTTTTATTTTTGATGGAAGCAGCTTCTTATATTTAGAATGATCAAGTGCCCTTGGTTTTTGTCGGTAAGTTTGAAATACATATAGCCAATCGACGGGTCGGGATTCACTAATATAAGGCCGATCTGCTTCATAGAGCAATTCACCACTTGGGCTCAGACAGCGGAATGAATCCCAGTATAACTGCACGGTTAACCGACGGTTACGACCTACTTTTGGGATATGAATAGACGCATTATCCAATCTGATTTCACCATATTTATTTGTTTTGCATTCTTCGTATCTAAAAACGGGGTAGGGTGTATCTGAAAGAGAACGCATATGTGCCCGGTCTTCTTCCCATAATTCACTGATTAGTATGTGTTCATGGTAGTGATTGCGATGACTGTCTTCTTCTAGTTGAGCATTTAACCATTTCTCAAATACAAGGTAGGAAACAAAGTCAGGTATACAGTCAAAAAAATTATAACGAATATAGCCTACTTTATTTTCAACAGCCCCTTTTTCATGACCAGAATACGGATTACAAGCAATGGGTTCAAAACGATAGTGCGCAGCGAAGCGTTCAAAGGCCTCAGTAAACACGGTTTCTTCGCCTTTCCCTCTTGGCTTAACAACGGCAGCTGCCAAATTATCAATACGAATCGTTTTAGGCACACTCTCCATCATTTCGAAAATCCTCTTTAATCCTTCTAAAAAGCATTCTGTATTCTCACTCGGATTTTTCCCCTTTTCATCATACAAATAAGGCCCATAGGACGTGTCGATCTGCCACATATCATTGGCATGAGCCA
>NZ_BAAADA010000192.1:0-1607 GCF_039522005.1 Alkalibacterium indicireducens | reverse complement strand
TCCGATTGGTATAGTCAGTGGGCCTTCACCACCTTTAATTTTTAGTTTTCATAAAAAATTTGACAGTTCCCTATGATCTGGGTGTCCATGAGTAAAGATAATTGTTTTAACAGGTTTTTTTGAAATCTTAGAAAAGTCTGTTATCATTTTTTTAGCTCTTTCATCAGAGTCTAATGTATCTATTAATATTAATGAGTTATCTGCTTCAATAATTGTGGCATTACTATGTCCATAACCAACAAAATGATAGATATTATCTCTAATTTTCCACAATTTTTTCTTATACGCTCTATTTGTAAAATCTTCTAATAATTCTTTTCCAGAATTTGCTGACATCTTATATTCTCCTCATAATTAAAATAAAAACCTAAATCAACAGTCGACCAGAATCGTCCACAAAAATGGACCTTTTCTGTCAACTATCAACTTAGGTTTTGCCTGGTCGAGCCAGTAACAATCCATCTGTGATAGATCAGTTTATTCAGTTTGAGATTAATCCTCGGTGGTCACACGCTGAATGTGTATGGCCAGATAGAGCTGTTCGTCTTTTGTAAGAGAAGTGTGTTCAACTTTTTTAAGATATTCGTTGATCCTCTCAGTGCATTGAAAAGCTTTGCGGTATTTTCTTTGGATTTGTTCATACAAGAAGTCGTCATTAGATTCTCTTCTCTCCTGATGCAGGAGCCGTCTAGCAAAATACTGAAGATGAGTAATAAAGCGTGTGTACTGGAAAGAATCTTCGTCAAATGTCTGACCATAATAGAAATGAACGATGTTCAGTATGTCCTGAACCATTTCGGTCATTTTCATAGTCACGCCCAAGTCTGAATCATCCTGCCTGGCATTGACGATATGCAGTGCTATGGCTGCTGCTTCAGAATTCGGAAGACAGATATCTAATTCCTGTTCCACTAATTCGATTGCTTTGCACCCTATTTCATACTCCACTTTGTAAAACCGTTTGATTTCCCAGGTTAGAGGATTCTTTATATCCAAGCCCTCTTTTGTACGACTGATCGCATAACTCAAGTGGTCCGGCAAGGTTAAATAAATATGATTGCTTAACTTAAGACGTAATACACCTTGGGCATACTTGATGACGTTAGTCGCTACTTCAAGAATATCAGGATCAATATCGCGATAAAGATTGGCTAAATTATCCAAAATCTCCTGACCTTCTGGAATGAAAGTCTTTTCGATCTTATCTGTTTCTATCGAGTCCCCAATTTTTTTCTGAAACGCTATTCCTCGACCCATGACCACTGTTTCTTTATTGGACTCATTTAGAGTAAGGATCACGTTATTGTTTAATATCTTTTCGATTTTCATTTCACTCGACTGACACCTCCATTGATCGACTTATCCAAAAAAATAAACCTAAACTCATCCCAGATATCTACTGAAAGACATAGTCGTCTCAAAGTAAAGCTCTCGGATCAATTCAGGTTTTGCCTGCATCTAAATTCAGATCAGTAACAATCCAGTTATGCTCCAGATATTTAACTTTGAATAAACTATATCATGTAAGAATAAATCCGGGAGTTTAACAGCTGGAATCAATAAAAAGTGACACAAAGTCTGTTATAGCTTTACTTTTTTGTCAAATT
>NZ_BAAADA010000191.1:0-631 GCF_039522005.1 Alkalibacterium indicireducens | reverse complement strand
CACGGTTCGGGGAGGGGTCTGCGCAAACCTGTTGTAGAAATACAATAAGGCGGCGCTTTCCTACTCTACTGCGAGGACGGTTTGACCGACACCTCGTATTTTAATGCGGTCTACAAAGAAGCGGTAGAGCTGTGTGTTCATCTTTGCAAACTATATAAGCTGACCGAAAAAGATATCATTGGTCACTATGAAGGGCATCAAAGAGGAATTGCTTCGAACCATGCTGATCCTAGACACTGGTTTTCAAGACACGGTAAAAGCATGAACACCTTTCGAGCAGATGTGAAGAAGCTACTGAGTGAAGGGGCGAAGCCCGTCGAACCGGAGAAAAAGAAATACTACCGCGTACAAATCGGTGCCTATTCCGTTAAAGCCAACGCTGAAGCACAGCTTGCCACAGCAAAGAAAGCAGGCTTTTCTGATGCGTTTATAAAATATGATTAAAAGGCAGGTATTACTTGCAAAATAAGGCTTTCAGAGGTAATATGTACGAAGGAAATTGAATAAGGCCGCCATGTCTTTCAGGTGCTACCAACACCTAAAAGCCAATGCAGGTAATCAACTCAAGTTTTGCAGTTGAATATCCAGGTTTAACCCTTGCGGTTATTGAAACTTCTTATAAATAATTATC
>NZ_BAAADA010000190.1:0-58863 GCF_039522005.1 Alkalibacterium indicireducens | reverse complement strand
AGGTTGACAATAGCGTTATCTTACTATGCGGCACCTTAAACCGCTGTTGACATTGCCCTATCTGGGCGCACGATTTCAAAACCTATATGCGTATCATTTGCACTGCCACCAGCATGCCAGCCTCTATGGTTCCACGGCAGGGTTTGATAAGTAGCTATAGAACCATCTTTCAGCTTGCCAATAAAGGCATGGGTACAAACTTGCCGACCATCTGGCCTATCTTGATTCCAGTGATTGTTGTACTGGTTTACCCCTAATAGACCATCATCAGGTCCGACATACCTTCTAAGATTAGGATTATTTGCACCGGTACTATGAACCATAATGCCTTTTGGTGTAATCTTTCTGCCCGCCTTATAACAAGCATTGTTTGTAAAAATAAGTTTCCTTAAATTCATTATTCATTTCCTCCTTTGTTGTGTAGTTGTGCTAAGATATCCTTCAATTTCTCTGGTATTGGAAGTCCCAGACGTCCTGCATTTTCAAGCATGGAAACCCCCTCGTTGGAGCAATAGAAAAAGATAATTGCCGTCCTAAGGACACTTCCATCCCCGATAAGATTTGTATCGATGATATGACCAATTCCCACCATAACAAAGATGAGCACCTTCTTGAAGATGCCCTTAAACCCGATTTCACTGGATAGCTTCTTATCAACAATGGCACACATAACTCCTGTGATATAATCGGCTACCATCAGTGCAACCAATGCATATAAAAATCCATCAAAACCTCCTAGAAACCAACCAAAGAATCCCCCAATAGCAGTAAGAGCAACTTGTATCCAGATCCAAATTTCCTTCATGATTTTTACCTCCTTCTTGATTTGTGAGTATATAAAAAGGAGTGCCTGCTATATTTGCAAACACTCCTGAATTGTTGTTTTTTTCTATATTTGTTTAGGCAAAGCTTCCCATAACCGCATATCCTCTTGACCCAGCGACCATATGGCAATTCCTCGTAGTTTCCATCGATATGCCGCTTCATTTGCCCAATAGACAAGGCTATCCACATCCTGATAATAAAGAATAGAAAACCCATCTGCATCCCCTAAAAACAGCCTTGATAACCAAACATTAATATCCTTGGGCACAATTTTTACTGCATAATCATTTCCACAGGTTAATGGAAGCAACTCGGAATGAAAGAAATCATAATCCATGGATATGTCTTGACTTCGTGTGGAAGCTTCCTCTACATCACTGTTTACCGTAAAAACTTGAAACTCACTGTCCCATGTCACACCAGTTCTTGCTAATCTGCCATATTCCGTAATAGTTCCATCTGGGAAGGTTACATCAAATCTTTCATAAGGCTCATAGGTCCAAGCATCACCAAGTCTTAACAATTCGCATAGAATTCGCCCATCAGATCGGACTCCGGCATAACCACCTGTGAATCCACTGATATTTGCTGTAAAGCGTAAAGTATTACTTGCTCCTGAATACACCCTTACAGAATTCCCACGAATCCGCATCTCTATGGTGTACATCCTTGGATTGAATCGCAGTTCAGACTCTGATGTTTTAGAAATCTCAGTAGGGTAACTTCCCAATAGGGGAGAACCATGATATAGCTCAATGCGCTGGGTATTGAAATTGAAACAGCAAAAAACACTGCCACAAAAAATTCCTGCACGACCGCTACCTTCTGGGGTAAAGGCTAGTCTTGCCCGTAAATGGACATCTGAAAAGCTGTTATAATTCCACGCAAGTTCTCCATACCCATCAAGCTGTGAGTATGGACGACTGGCTGTATCATCGGGGTTTTTCCACACCTGCCACTGACCGCTCAATGTTGTCCAGTAACTAGATGGAATTGGGATGTCATCACGAAAGTCCTCATACCATGCTAATGCAGAGTCTGGTCTTCTACGCAATACTTCAGTGGTTAATTTGAACCCTCGATCCGGCTCTGCCATCACCCCATTCACATCCTTAAATTTTCTAGGGGATAGCGTAAATTCTGCTTGTCCTGCAGAAGGTGACTGGGCGAAATTCGAGCAAACACGGAACCCATAAAATTGGACTCCTGGCACACCAACACTGATGCTGACTGTATGGGCCCCCGCTGAAAGGAATACATCAGAAGCCAAAGTAAGCCAACAAGTCGTCCGCCAATATGGCCACCATAACCTATTTTCACTGAAGGTAGTATTTACTCCGTCCAGTGCAACATGAATACTATTCCTATCCCATAAGGGAAAAGAGATACGAATGGCCACATCATAAACTCCAGCAGAGGAGATTTCAAATTGATATTCTGCTTCACCTTCTTCTCCAAGGGTAACCATTTGAGAAGAAACAGACACACTGCCTGAATAACTATCAGGTGTGCCACCTCCTCGATCTATATAAATCGTACCAAAGTCAGTGGATTGCTGTTTGCTGTAGGAGGTCAAATACCTGCGACGGTTATAGGTTTCTCCCAGTAAAGGGTATGTTCTAGAAATCGCATCCCATCCTTCCATATAATCGTATACTTGTGGCAAAGCCCAAGGCACCTTATCATAGTCGTCCCAATAAGCAATTATAGGGATCATAGGTTGCGGTGGGGCATCCCCCGTAAAGTTATATCCTCCAGTCATCCAAAGCTGTGCAGCATAATAGGTGTTTGATATTCCACGATACGTAATACCCAGATTTTCAGGGGTATCATGTATCCGCCAGTTCCAGCCATAACCAGGTAATCCTAAGAATACCTTCTCAGGTGTCATGACCCGAACCGCATAATTATAAATTCCTTCCAGCCAATTCCTAGGGGATACTGGCCCCGGTGCAGAACCCGCCCAAGCCATGCCATAACTCATAATTGCTGCAGTATCGCAGTATGGGTCTAAGTCCTCATAGACACTCCAGTTTTCTCCACCTACCGAGCCTTGCACACCAGTCATTCCTGGCAGACAAATGTTGACTAGCTTAGCCGAATTATAGGCTTTAACCGTATTATAGATATCTCGAAAGAGAGCATTGGCCGCATCTTTATTTTCATAGCCACCACCACGTTCCAAGTCGATGTCCACTCCAGCACACCAGGGATACTTATTCATAATACGAATAATCTCAGTAAGGAATTTATCCTTCGCACCATTTGTATTATTCCTAAGGGCAGTAAATATGGATGCTGTACCATGATTCATAATGGTAAGCAGCCACTTGATGTGCGGCCATCGGTTGATGTAAGTAAGCATACTGGAGATGCTTGTGCCCGTTTCTGTTATTGTTCCGGTAATATCTACCTCAAAAGTAAAAATTCCTACCGTATCCAAGCGATCCCCATAATCACGTAAGGCTTGATACATACGAGCGTTGCCCATGAAACTCCAAACCATGCACCGTTTCCCTTGCAGATAATCCCTCATGACCGCTCACTTCCTTCCTGCATTTCTTGAAACTCGAATAACACCCGAGCGGATTTTCTATCCTCCAGCTTGACTATATGTTTGCTGTCACTGGCTGCGGTATATTGAAAGAAACCCTCTTTGTCCGTTGGATTGCCATTCTTTAAACATTCTCTGGTTGAAGCCAATAGGGACAACTTATCACCTGGGTCTGCACTTTCTTTAAATTTCACCTTGTGCGCCCCAGCGCCTTGTGACAACTCGATACTTCCTTCCGCCATACTTTGAATCGGATAGATGTGACAATCCAAACCAGCAGAAGTTGAACCAAGATTAAACAGCACGATAGTCTCATTACTACGAACAATCCCATTATAAAATCGAACAGGCACAATAGCGCCATCTTCCCGATATTTTTGGAGCATGGTTTCTGTATGTGGGACATATCCTGTCAGGTTACTACCTTCCTGTGCCTGTATATCGGTAAAATAAACCGTACCGGTGCAGTCTTCAATAAGTAACTTCACTGTTATGCTTACAACTCTTTTATCCTCTTTACAATGAATGGTCTCAGCAAATCTTGTAAATATAACTGACAACTGCATCACCTACCCATCTAACGTCCACTGAATCTCGGATACGTGTCCAACCCAACCTGTAGCAATGGTGCCGCCTTGTAGAAACATATCTGTAAAGAAAATCTCCCCAGTGCAGTCTGTAATAAAAAGGCGAATGGTCAGGGATTTAATTTTGCTTAAACTCTTCGCAGAAATAACATGTGACGTCTGTGTGAAATATGCCATAGCACCACCCCTTTCCTAAAATAGATCAATAAGTCGTGTTTCCGTTGTACCATCCTCATATTCAATGTCAACTTCAATTCCTACTTGGCCATTTGGCCCTTTTTGTAGATTCTCCGATGCAATCTGTGCAGAGAGTGTATAACTTCTTCGGCTTGCTGGATAGACCGTTTGAGATAGGCTCTTTGTCATCCACAGTACACCATCTGCCTTAAAGGAGGCCTCTCCTGATACCCCATTATTAGGGTCAACGGTAAAGCCTGAATTGAGCCAATAGGTTATGCCATCATCGGCTCTTGAGTTGCGCAAATGGTTAAAGGGTACTAGGTCTTTAACCTCCTGCCTGTCAAGAACGTCCGCAGAGGAAAGGATATCGGCGGCTTTATCCCACCCAGCAGATGCATCCCCCAGTTCTCTTAAAGTTGTAGATAGTTCCAGTACTGTTTTCCAAGGCTCTTGTAGATTGTATTGTCTGCGTACTACACGGGTTTTTACAGATAGATTTAAGTCCCTATCATCTACGGTCACTATATCCCCAAGATTCCATGCTTCATGTTCATAGCCTGTCAGCACCGACAGGTCCATGGCTGAAAGGACATAAGAAATTCTCGGTCTTGCATATTGAGCCAACCGCATATTGGCAAACTCCAACATCTGATAGGGGCTACTAAAGGAAGAAGCATCCAGCGTTGCCACCCTTATTTCCGATGAGTAGCTGTAATCCTCCACATACTCTCTGTTGCCATTAATGGAAGCAAAGGTCATACCCTCTTTGCCATAGGCATAAAGCCGTGTAACAAGACTTCTTGTATCCACTACCCGCTGTATGCTTTTCATGTTTTTTCTGTAGCTAAACAGCGCACCACTATCGATGCCACTAAAGGTCAGAAGGTGCACCTCACGATTGGCACTATCAAAAATCAAGTCACCACCATGGATGTTTTGTGTGGCTCGAAGGATAGATAAGGCATTCTTTTCTGTGGACTCCCATGTCCTTCTGGTACTGACAGTAACATTCCCCAGCACCCAACCCGTATTAAGCAATGCATAACCCATTGGTACTTCTGGTGTCTCTGCAGTAAACTCCATGGGTTCTTTCGCTGTGCTAAATGAAAGATCATAGAAGGCTGCTTCTGCATATACTTGAGTGACCACTCTGCCATCGGAGTTTTTCTCATCTGATACCGTCCGAATGCGATACACATCATTAACGATTTGCACTTGCTTTTCATTGTCCAGGGTTTCTCGTTTTGGATCATGAAAGGGTAGCTTAAACTCTAAAAAATCGGCGCCATTCACTTCACTGGTTACCAAGATGTCAAAGGCATTTTCCAATACTGCTTCCCATGCACCGCTTTCATCCAACAAAACCGGTCTGGCAAACCCTAATTGCTCATAAGGCGGCTTTGGAATGTCATGGAGCTGTATCTCCAGAAGTCTCGGTGTTCTGCTGGTATCTTGAGTTGATAGGGTAATGCGATAGCGAATATAGGCTCTATTGGGCGATTGCAATTCGCCACTTGCACCGACTGTCTGCCACTGTGTCCAACTATCCAAGTCATCCGAAGTGGATGTTTCTACTAGGCTTATGGCCGTAATTCCAGCAGTGTATTCACTGGTGGCTGATACCCGCCCTGTTCCCGAAAGACCACAGGCTGTAGCAGTGGTATAAAGCTGACCACTTGGAGCAAAAACTCCATTTGTTTCTTTAAGTAAAACCGCACCGGGTTCGGTTAAGGCATCTACATCAGCAGTACTGTCACCACCGTTTGCCAATATGGAAGATTTGAAATGGGAAATAAGATCCTCCATTGAAAGAGCAGAATCCTTTTCATAAAACCAGTCATCAATCCCTCCTGCATAGTAGTAGGTATCGGCATGCATTCCCATGACAATATCTGCAACACAGCCTTGATTCAAATCTCCGGCAAATGTTCGGACCGGAGATTGCCAAATAGCACCATCACTACGGTCACAAAGTAAGTTCTGTACTCTTTTATTGCTTACCTCAATGATGGAAGCGATAAAATACCAACCGTTATTCCTTAGAGTAATGGCAGGTGTTTCTGTTTGATCATAAATCAGTGTTCCCGAAGCATTATACAGCATCAGACGTGGTCTGCCTTGATATAAAGATACATAAAAGATTGGCTGGTCTGGTCCTTGTCTGGTATTGAAAATAGGGATAAAGTTCTGACCAATGGAATAAGTGGTAGGATTTATCCAACCACCTACAACAATCTTCTCCCCTAAATCGCTAAAAAAACTACCGTCATTGGTAGCCACTAAATAGGTTCTTTCACTTGTTGGATTAATAATGTTCTGTCTAAAATACCTTCCCAATCTACCGGATACCAAGCTTGCTGATGTGCCTGACCATCCCGATACAAAGAAGTTTCTGTTGTAGCCTGAAGCATCCAAAAGCATTGTGTTGCCATCTGGTGTAGCTTCATTAAACCGCCACAGAGCGACTGTCTTATCATTTACTGGAAACTCACCTGTAAAATCTGTCTGTACTGTTAAAATTGATTTAATCGCCACCAGATCACCTCCATCTGCTCTTTGCTAAAACTCTTAATTCAGAAAATGTGGCTCCAACCACTGATACCGTTATTTCATTATCTCCTTTATGAAGAACAGGGAAATTCAATTCATCCAGACCAGGCAGTCCATTTCTCAGTGTATTTCCATTCAGATCGGTAATCTTAGCCGTCACCAGACCACTGTCAATGACTAAAACTTCATCTGCAGATAATGCACCCACCACTCGGAGTTCTTCACCATTTGTTGAAATAGAGATATAAGTTGATGCAGAACTACTAATAACACCCCTTAGCTGATATACAGGTTCAGAATCAGCGTTTCCGGTCACTCGCTCAACCTCATGGCTTCCTTCATTTGAAATCGTAAATATCTCGTCTGCTAAAGCATAAGCATGGGGATCAGGACAGATAAACTTTAAATCAAAAGAACCGGCTGTTCTAAGTATTCTCTCACAATCCACCTGTTCAGAAAGGCGAGCGTTAAAATAGCGATTAGGAATATCTTCTAACACAATTTGCTTTAAACCATTCATGGGATTTAGCCATTCAGCCAAATCATCGAGTGCACCGACTAAATCGGCAAAGCTTTTTTGCGGGAACACGTTGCAGTTAACAACAATAATCCGTTCTGCACTGTCACATCCAAAATCAGCGACACCTGCTTTTCCCGGTACAATTTCATAGGAATTTCTAAGGGCGGGGGATGCCTGCCAGCTTGTCAATCTTGCTTTTATTTTCATGTCCCTTGAGTTAATCCCATTATAAACAAATCCCATAACCGCCCTCCTTTAAGTTGTAATAAATCGTCCCTGTGCACGGGAGCCTGTTTGCATCAAGTTGTATAATTCCTGCGATACCTTTCGAATGTCATCCTCACTTCGAACAATCATCTGCTGAACTGTTACAAGGGGACCTCCACCCATCCCAGCAACATATCCACCAATGCCGTTTAAATTGACATTTGAGTTTACATCAAAATCCGTAGGGATTGCACCTTGGATATCCTCTGAAACCTTGCCCATTGCCTTGTCAAAACCATCACCCAAACCTTGGGCCATATTGTCCCCAATTCCAGCAAAGACAGTAGATGGCGATTTAATCCCTAGTAAACCTTTGACACCACTTACAATACCGCCTACAAAATTGCTCACTTTATCCTTAATCCAAGTAACCATTGAAGCGATTCCATCCCATAAACCTCTCACAATATTTTTACCTACCTCGACAATTGAAAGAGCCGCTTTGCCTATGCCTGTGATTATGGCAGTCACAATTTGAGGTAGACTCGCCACTAACTGTGGTATTGCTTTTATAAGACCTACAGCAAGCTGAAGTATGAGCCGAATACCCATATCAATGATTAGCGGTAGGCTATTGGTGATAAAATCAATAATTGCACTGATTATTTTAGGCAAAGCTTCAATTAACCTAGGCAGTGCATCCATAAGTCCCTTTGCCAGTCCCATGATGATTTTTAAAGCGGCATCCAAAATCTGATCCATATTGTTTAAAAGGGTTTCTACGATTAAATAAATGGCTTCAATAATTGACGGGATTAACTGTGGCAATGCATCAGCTATGCCAAGAGCCAATGCCACTACTATTTGAATAGCCGCTTCTATAAGCAAGGGTAAATTTTCTATGATGAATTCTGCTACCGTCATAACAAGATAAACCACCATATCAATAAGTGGCCCAATATTTGTAGTGATTGCATCAATCAATCCATTAAGTAAAGCAATGGCTCCATCCAGTAGTGGTGGTAGAAGGGTAGGAAGTAAGGCTACCAACACATTTACAAGTTCTGTGAGCATGGTCGATACCATGTTGATAACTTCAGGAAGATACTCACTAATCCTATTTATCCCTTTCATTAAAAAAGATGATATCTTTTCACCTATGGCTTCGATATCACCTTCTTGAAAACCGTCATTTAAGATTTCTGTTACTTCCCTTACCAGTGTGGTAACTTCTCCTACAGCATTCCCCGCCATATCAGAAAACTGCTCGCCGATAACTATCTGTAGTCCTTCATATGCCGACTTTAAACTACGAACGGAGCCTGCAAGTCCGCTCTCCATGGTTTCAGACATTTGTACTGCGGCACCTTCTGCATTGGCAAGCTCGTTATAAAGGTTGTTCATTTCCTCGCCAGTGCCTGAAAGCAGGGCATTGATACCGGCGATATCTTGTTTGTTAAAAATATTGCTTAAGGCATTTAATTTATCTGCTTCTGAAAGACCGCTAAGTTCAGTATTTAGTTCCGTTAATATTTCATTTAAGTCGCGGATATTGCCATCTGAATCGCTGACGCTTATCCCAAGGTTATCCAGTTCATTGGCGGCTCTTGAGGTAGGGGAGGTTAAAGCCATTACTATGTTCCTTAGCTTCGTTCCGCCTTCTGCACCTTTAATACCACGATTGGCAAGGACTCCTAGCATAACATTTAATGTATCTAACTCTTGTCCTGCATTTTTCATGGTGGCACCGGCTACTAAGATACCCTCACCTAATTGCTGAACATTGGTGTTAGACCTTTGAGAAGTCCTTGCCATCATGTCCATGTATAAGTCCATATCTGAAATTCCAAGCCCTAGAGCTGCCATAGAGTCGGTAACAAGATCCGATGCTCTTGCTAAATCCATACCACCTGCAGCGGCAAGGGTTAATACCCCTGGAAGTGCATCTATAGCCTGCTCAGCATCATAACCAGCAAGGGCAAGATAATTTAAAGCCTCCGCTGATTCTGAAGCAGTAAACCTCGTACTGGCACCTGCTTCTTTAGCAGCATCTGAGAGTTTCTTAAAAGCTTCTTCACCCTCTTCTCCAGCAAGACCCATGGTTGCTTGAACCTGTTTCATGGCATCTTCATATTCGGCGTAAACATTAAGGGAATCTTTTATCCATTTTCCTGTGGCAACTGCCCCTGCTCCAATTGCCGCCATAGCCGCTGCCGCCGCTTTTAACCCTGCGACTAAAACTCTCCCTGCAATGTCGCCCGCTTGTTTTAGTCCACCTACGAGTTTATCCAGTTTTTCCCTGTTGAGCTTTTTTACTTCTTCCTGGGATTCTTTTAGCTCACGCTCCATGTTATTTAACTCGGCATTGGCATTGTTTAGTTGTGTTTGCCAAGATAGGGTCCTTCTATCGTTTTCACCAAAGGAGGCGGCAGCATTGGCTAATGCCTTTTCAAGGGTAGCTACTTTCTCTCTTTGTGCATCTATTTCTTTATTTAGCTGATTATTTCTTGCTGTTATCGCTTGAATGGATTTATCATTTTTATCAAACTGGGAGGATACCAGTTTCATTTCAGAACCGAGCACCCTAAAGCTTTGATTGATCTCCCGCAGGGCATTTTTAAATTGCTTTTCACCCTCAATCCCAATTTTTAAACCAAAATTATCTGCCACCTTACCACCCCCTTAAATCCCTACTGGAATAATGTCATCGATAAATATCTCCCTTTTGGGTTTTGCCATGTCGGTGAACTGTTTATGAATCTCCCATTGATCTAAAAGTTCTCCAATGGGCATCAGCCAAACTTCTATCTCTGGTCTGTGAAGCTGGGTCACTCCGTAATAAATAAGTCGAGCAAACAATTCTTCATTGCTTACTCGACCTGAACGTTTTTTGAGTCTGTTTCCTCAGACGCTATATTTCGTTTTGTCCCTTTAAACATAGCCTCCATGATGGCATCCTTATAAGTTGCAAGTTCCAAAGGGGATGTAAGAAGTTCCACATCATCTTCAACTAAAAGTTCTCTTTTATCACCCTTTAGCCGGTTGCCAATCAAGATACTTTGATTGGCAAGCAAGGTGATAAGCCAGACAATCTCATCAAGGGCCATTTCAAAGTTTTCTGCGTTCATTAGCTTTTCACCTAAGTTTTCTAGTCCACCATACCTTTTTGCGATTTCCTTCGTTGCCTTTGTGGTTAAAATAAGCTCGTATTCCTGACCACCGATATTAATCAGCGCACTGCGTTCCTTATCCATAAAAATCCTCCTTATTCTCCTGATTCGCCGTTAGCAAATGTAGGCTCATATACTTCACTGAACCAGCCGGTAATAACTGCCTGATTTACACCTTCATCGCCCTCATTAACCTCTGCTTTCCATGGATGCTTCCCTTGACCATCCAGCATATTTCTGCGAAGTACAGTCCCTTCAATGGTAGGTGTTGAAAATGTAATGGTGTCACCCTTTGTGGCAAGGTTTGTTGCAGGGATACCAAACTTCACCCGGTACAGCCAAAAGTAACGGTATTTTCCGTTTGCTTTCTTTGCCCTAAAGCCAACAGCAACAGGATCACCACCGTCCTCACTGGTTGATATCAAAACATGATTATCATCAATTGTTGCACCTGTTAAATCCCCGGCAGCTTTCAGTCCAATATCATCAATGCCAAGGGATAATGTTCCGTTTCTGAATTCTTTAATGATCTCCGCCGCGCCATCGTCAGCATAAAGCGTTGCTTCAGCAAGTTCCACTGAAAGCTCTGCACTGATTGCTTTAGCCAAAGGCACCGGAGTTTCATAGGTTTCATCACCGTTTGACTCTTCAGTGATTTTTGCATAATAAAGTCTGTCAAGACCGATTGTAGCCATGTTTTAGCCCTCCTTTTCTATTTGAAATTCGTATGTTTTAGCCACATCTATGGCATAGTGATGATAGCCGGTATCATCTTCATGCCCGATATACCGGCGATCTGTTATCGTAAAATCCGCACCCAACAGAGTGCGGACAATTAAATTTTTTAAAATGGTATAGCTACCTTTAGCAAACAAAGAAAGCCTTACTTCTTGTACTTCATATTCCGGTGTGTTATCAGCATGAACCTCAAACAAATCAACTAGAGGTGTTATCACAAGATAAACATCAGGTGGAACACCGGAAAACACACCTGTTTCTACTGGAATGCTACACAAGTCTGCTATGAGATTTAATTCTTTTAAGATACTCATATCTTATCCACCTCTTCATCAAATCGCTGTTTCATGGCTTCGATACAGGGCTTTCTTGAAGTTCTTTTTGCTGGCTTTAAAAAGGGTTTAGGTGGTTGACCGGATTTCCCGTACTCTATGATATTGGCAATCTTGGCATTGCTTGCACCGTCTTTTCGTGGTTCTTTAAAGCCGACCTTCACGTTAAAATTACCGCTCCTATCCATTTTGGTAGGGGAGACACCTAGTGAAGCAACGAGTTCTCCTGTGGAACGGTTTTTTTCTTTTGTTCCACTACCGATAACACCTTGCAGATTGCTTTTTACTTTTGCTTCTACAACTTCTCCACCGGATTCCAATACTTTAGCAATGATTTCATCTGTCTTGTTTCCTAGCTTTGAAATTTTTAGCAGAAAATCCTCCGGCATTCTTACATCGACTTTAGCCACTTGACGCCACCACCTTTTTTGCTAGAACTTCAATATACATCCCTCGACTTTTTACATCTTCTACACCTGTGATTTCATAGCGTCCATCACTGCAAACAATCACCATCTTGGTAGTCACTGGGGTATCTGGTATCTTGCGAAAGCAAAATAGCGCAGTTGCTTCAGAAAACACCGCTCTATTTGACCACTTTTCACTGGCATGTCGCTCCTCCTTATATGCCCTTACTGAAGCGATAATTGTGTCTTCAGTCTTTCCAAAACCCTCGTTATCTTTGATTGTTTCAGTAGTTATGATAACGATATAAGTACTCATCTTTCCAAAACTCATAAACTACACCTTCCAATCCCGGTCAAGCCGTAAGAGTACATTGACCGTTTCCCTTGCCTGTTGTCCTGCCAATGCACTATCAGCAAAGAAGCCGCCAGTGCTACCATCCCTACTTTCATAGAAGTGGGAAGATAACATGATGACGGCTTGCTCGGTAGTTGGGGACATTGTATTTTCAGCATAATGCCCTTCCGGTAAATGCTGATAGCTTTCAGCATAGGATATGGCGGCATCGATGTAGCTTTTTAGAAGTTCATCATCTCGGTCATGCTCTAAAATCAAATTCATTTTGACTTTTTCAAACAGCGTCATCTCCGCCACCATCCTTTCATTAAGGTATATCTGCAGTCATAAGTCCTGCATCCTTTAATTTGGTAAGCAGAGCATTAAAATCCGTCACCAGAGCTTCTACGGTATCAGCAGTACTCACTGATTGATTTTCAAGAACAGGGAGGCCCGTTACTGTGGCTTCCTCTTTAATTTCTAGCACACCGCCAATAACCGTTTTTTCTCCACCCTGCTCGGTATAGTTCTTTGTGTTATAACTCATCATTTGCACCTCCCATTAAGCCTTTTGCTGTAGGATTTTAACAGCTTCAGGAAGGATCAATTTACCATCCACACGTTGACTTGCAAGGAAACCAACTTGACCAGTGGTTGCAAATAGCTCATTTAAACGCTTGAAAGAACGTCCTTGTCTGTCCGCAATCCAGTAGTAACCAAAGTCACCAAATGCGATGGTCTTTGCCCCAGCCTCAATAATTGGAGCATAGGCTGAAGTATATACTGGACGGTTTAGCAATGTATCTGGAGTACCCGCAGTCAGCGATGGCTGCCATAGATATTGGCCCTGTCCGTCTTTTAGTTTACGGATTGCTTTCACCGTTGCATCATTCATTAAGAACACTGCATTTTTTCTGTATGGTGCTTTTAATGAGTAGACAAGATCGATAATCTCATCTGCTGTAATTGCTGTAGCCGATCCTGCAGTAATCCCAAGCTGTGCTCCACCAGTCGCATTGAAAATGCCTGTAGGTTTTCCATCAGCATCTCCAACAAGAAATGCTTCCTCTTCCTTTGCTCCAATTCTTCTGGCAAACTCAGTGGAAATATAGCTTTCAAGATTAAATACACTATCGTTTAAGAGTTCATCCGAGACTTTGATCATCGTACCCAACTTATATGCACCAATGGAAGTCTGACCAAATACAGAATCACTCTCATCAAATTCCTCGCCTTCATCAAGCCAAGCCGCAGTTCCTTTGGTCACCACAACAGGAATTTTTCTGTCACCGCTTGAAGTCTGAATAATCTTTGCCAGCTTACGGAACACATTTTCTTCCTCAAGGGTTTGAATTAGGGTACGTTCAAATTCATCTGGAACAAGATATCCACCCTCAGAATCAGTTCCTACAGATAGGGAATTGAGTACATCATGTCTAGGATTTTTGCTTCGCATGACATTCCAAAATAACTTCTTATAATCATCACTTGCTCTTCCAGTCTTTGTTTCCATCCCTGGAATATTTGGTTTTCCAGTAAGAGGCATGTTCACAGGTTTGTTAAGCTCTGCTTCAAGTGCCTCTTGGCGTTCCAGTCTTGCGATTTCCTTACCTAGATTAACAATATCTGCCTCCATTTTGTCGTAGGTTGCGGCATCTTCTGCAGAAACAAGTCCATCACTGCCACGTTTTGAATCAAGAAATGCCTTTGCTGACTCCCATGCTTTTGCTCGTTTTTCACGCAGTTCAAGAATTTTACTCATTTTCATTTCCTCCTAATATTTTAATAAATTTAGCCGCTCATAAAGCGGCTCGGTTGACTGTTTTAAGTCTGGTTTTTGAAGTTTATCCATAAGTGAATTGGTCACTGCTCTTCTGCTAAATACAAAGCTATCTTGTGGCGGACTTTCTCCTGGCTTGAACATAATGGCATCTGCAAATCCAAGTTCAAGTGCCTTATTGGCATTCAACCATGTTTCAGCATCCATTAGTTGTGATAGCCTTGTTCGTGATAAACCGGTTTTCAGTTCATAAGCATTGATGATACTTTCCTTTACTTCATCTAGCATTTGTATTGCCTTTTGCATCTCCTCACTATCACCGATGGCAATGGTAAATGGATTATGAACCATCATCAGGGAAGTGGGAGACATTAAGATTTCAGTACCTGCCATGGCAATGACTGAAGCTGCCGATGCTGCAATGCCATCAATCTTGATTGTTACATTTCCTTTGTATTCCATAAGCATGTTGTAAATCTGTGATGCTGCGATACAATCACCACCAGGAGAGTTGATCCATACAACGATATCCCCTTCACCAGCCATAAGGTCTGACTTAAAAGCCGCAGGTGTTACATCATCTTCAAACCAACTCTCCTCTGCAATTGCCCCGTTTAAGTAGAGGGTTCGTGATTGTGTATCTTCATCACGCACCCAATTCCAAAATTTCCTCATTCGGTTTTTACCTCCAATCCTTCTTTATTTGCAAATATGCCCGCATCTGCCAGTTTGGTCATATTGCCATTGATAAGGTATAAATCACCACCTAGTTCAACTGGGATTCGGTCAAGATTCTCCAGTTCTCTGATATCGTTGGCACTCATCCAGCCATTTTGTCTGGCGGTGGCATAGCCGTTCATCCTTGAAACATAGTCCCCTCGAAGCAGACCGTCCACATTGAACTTGGAAAAATACATCTTCTTTTCATCTGGTCTTAAAAGGGATCGACTGATTGCCTGCTCCCATCGAATCACCCAAGGGTCCAAGGTGTATTTCACAAACTCAAGGGATTGTTGCTCAATATTAGAAAAGCTCGACTTTTCCAAGTCTCCAACCATATGGGGAGGCACACGAAAAATTCGAGCGATTTCATTGATCTGAAACTTCCTTGTCTCTAAAAACTGTGCCTGTTCTGGCGAGATGCCGATTGGCTGATATTTCATACCTTCCTCAAGCACTGCCACACGGTGTGAATTAGCGCTTCCTTGATAAGCCTTATTCCAGCTTTCCTTCACTTTTTGAGGGTCCTTAATCGTGCCGGGATGTTCAAGCACTCCTCCAGGCGCTGCTCCGTTGGCAAAAAACTTGGCTCCGTATTCCTCAGTAGCCATGGCCAGTCCCACAGCATTCTTCGCCATTGCAATGGGTGAGTAGCCTACAAGTCCATCAAAGCCAAGACCAGGAATATGCAGCACATCGGATGGATAGAGATAAACTTGGCTGTCTTTCCCAAGAGTAGGTGCATCCTCCGAACTTTGCTGATACAAATAAAAAAGCCGGCCGTTTCTGTCACGGTCGACCACCATTTTGTTAGGCATCAGCGGATATAAAGCAATGACTTCACCTTTCCCGTTTCTAATTATCTGGGAATAGGCATTTCCCCATAGTAAAAGGTGCGTCATTAATGTTTCCCGGAAAATGAAGGAGCTCATTTCAGGGTTTGGCTCATCATGCAATAAAAAGTATAGCGGATGATTTAGAGCTTTCTCTTTGCCACCGCTTGATGTGTATTTGTATAGATGAAGGGGGAGGCCTGCCACAGCCTCTGCCAGTATTCTTACACAGGAATAAACCGCAGTCATTTGCATAACTGTATGCTCATTCACTGGTTTCCCACTCGTTGTTCCACCAAAGAAGAAACTATAATTGCTTCCTGCTATCCTATCCTGTGGTTTATCACGTGCCTTGAAAATACTTTTTAGTAGTCCCATCTACTTCTCTCTCCTCTCCTAAAACACAAGTAGTCCTCGACCGTCATAAACCGAAGCACTCGTATCATTGCCACAGCGAATTGCTCTATCTAAAGCCATAATAGTGGCAACAGCACCATCTATTTTTTCTGTTGATTTCTCTTTATCTGGTTTAATGTTGCCCGCTGGATCAGTACGAATAAAAATATTATCCATCATCCATCTAAGAACAGGATGTCCACCATGTGCGACCTTTTCCTCCAAGGTTAGTTTCATAAGTTCCTTGGTTGGCGGACTCATATCTTTAAATCCCTGTCCAAATGGAACAACAGTAAATCCCATGCCTTCAAGGTTTTGTACCATCTGAACTGCACCCCAACGGTCAAAGGCAATTTCTCGAATATTATATTTCTCACCAAGACTTTCAATAAACTTCTCAATGAAACCATAATGCACAACATTGCCTTCAGTAGTTTTAAGGTAACCTTGCTTTTCCCATACATCATAGGGAACATGGTCACGATTTACTCTAAGATTAAGGGTTTCTTCCGGTAACCAAAAATAGGGAAGAACAACATATTTGTCCTCCTCATCTTCTGGTGGAAAAACGAGTACAAAGGCTGTTATATCAATGGAACTTGAAAGGTCTAAACCGCCATAGCAAACTCTTCCAAGTAAGTCTTCCTCATTCACGGCAAAAGTGCATTTATCCCACCTATCCATTGGCATCCAGCGAACTGCTTGTTTGACCCATTGATTAAGTCTTAACTGCCTAAATGTATTCTCTTCTGCAGGATTTTGCTTTGCAGATTCACAAGCGGCTTTTACCTTGTCGATTCCCACTGTAATCCCTAGGCTTGGATTTGCTTTTTTCCATACTTTTGGATCAGTCCAATCATCAGATTCCTCTGCTCCATAAATAACTGGATAAAATGTAGGATCAACCTTACGCCCTTCCAAGAGGTCTTTCGCTTTTTGATGTGTCTCATAGCAGATAGATTTGGTGTCTGACCCTGCAGTGGTAATAAGAAAATACAGCGGTTGGGTTCTTGCATCACCAGAACCCTTGGTCATAACATCAAAGAGTTTTCTATTGGGCTGGGTATGAAGTTCATCAAAAACAACACCGTGTATATTAAAACCATGCTTTGAATAGGCTTCAGCTGAAAGCACTTGATAAAAACTATTTGTCGGCTGAAAAACAATACGCTTTGTTGCCGACAGGATTTTAACTCGTTTACTAAGTGCCGGGCTCATACGCACCATATCAGCTGCAACTTCAAATACTATCGATGCTTGCTGACGATCTGCAGCACAACCATAAACCTCCGCTCTTTCTTCACCATCACCACAACAAAGAAGTAGGGCAACAGCAGCCGCAAGTTCTGATTTACCCATTTTCTTTGGTATCTCAATATAAGCTGTATTAAACTGTCTATATCCATTTGGTTTAAGTGTTCCAAAAATATCTCTGATGATTTGCTCTTGCCAATCTATGAGTTCAAAAGGCTTTCCTGACCATTTACCTTTGGTATGGCTTAAGCACTCAATAAAGTTGACCGCATAGTCTGCAGCATCTTTATCGTAATAAGATTCCTTTGCCATAAAAGCTGTCGGTTTATATTTCTTCAACTTTCTAATATGCGGTCACCTCCCAACAAGCATAAAAATAGACCTGCATCAAGCAAGCCTTATCACTCTATCTATACGAGAAACAGAGCCAATTTTGGCACTGTCCTCTGTTAATATTTAGTTATGTTCCATTAGTAGGATAGCAAGCGCAATTTCTGCATCCTCATCCACAGGTTCAATGTCCCAACCTCGGTCATAATTTGCAATAATCTTTCCGTTACGTTTAAGCATCAGCTTAGAGATGCGCCCTTCGTCAATGCCAAATTCCGAGCCATTCTCATAGCATTTTACCCAGTAATGGATGATACTGTCCTGAACTTTGATGCTACCTTCTCTCCACACGGCTTTATTCCTCCTTACCAGTCAGAATGAACCTAGAATAAGCCCCGATGTTATCTGCAAGGTAAAGAAGTAACTCGTCATATCCTTCCCTTAGAGCGATTTCCTGTACTTTTCGTACATCAAACATATTGGTTTCACCTGTGTCACGAATAGCAAGAATCTGTTGTTTTATCTTATCTGTCATCGTGAATCCTCCTGCACAGGTCTTCGCCAAAAGCTACTGAGAGGCTGGAGCCTGAATCCCAACGCACCATAATAGAACCAATATCGTCAACTCCTACAACTGTTCCTTTTGTGCCAATCTTTGGTGCTTGAATATCATCCATCTTTAATAGTTCTACTCGACATCCAGCAGGGTACTTCTCACGAAGGTTTAGCAGTTGTTCTTTACTGATTTTCCTCATTTTTTACTCCTCCTTTGAATGCCGCAGAACCGGTTAGATTTCTGAGCAATATTTTTCGTTCTTCTTTATACTCTTTGCCAATAAAGCCAAGGCGGAGTAAAAAGCATCTAAATGCGTATTTTTCATTTGGGGTTTCCTTTTCTTTTGCAGTAATGCGTTTCTGGTTTTGCGCCATCTCGCAAAGTGCAGAAATAAAATGGTTGTAAGCCTTAACCTCTTCTAGTGTTGGTATTTCTTTAAACCATGGGAATGAAACTTCATCTTCAGAAATTTCAATCGGCAAGTCTTCTGCTTCTAGTGCATGACGGATAAGATCGCCTTTTGCCTCAATAATCGCTTTTAGGTTTTCAAGTGCCTTTTCTGTAAAGCTACTCCTTGGCATTGATACGCAAAGGCTTAAAGCCTCACTGTCTGCGGTTTGTTTGCCCTCAGTGGCGTCAATTTGCTCCTCTGCGATAAAACCCTCCCTTGCCAAACACTGGGCCACCTTTTCGATTTCTTCGCTATCTGCCTTATCACTAAATTCAAGGATCCCATTCTTGTTGATGATAAAGGCATCCACCTCGTAAGCCATGCTGGGCATTCCAAGGTACTTTGCTTTAACACCTGTGATGTCGCTAAGTGCTGTCACTAACCTCTTTCGCTCTGACCCTGTTACGTTATAATTAATGATCATGTACAAAACCTCCTTTGTTTTGGTATGTACATATATCACTCTAAAACACTTATTTATCAAGCTTTTTATCGCTAATTCAGAATAGAAATATGGATTAAGTATTTCCTTCTAATTGTGTATACCAGACAATGCCTGACAGCACAAAACATACATTTGGAAGGGCTACTCCATTGCCCCACATCTTATACTCAGCAGAATCAGAATGCGGATTCTTTAGCCACTTAGATATTTGCTTTAGTGTCTTGGCTTTTGAATAACTACCGGTCACTTTACGGTGTGTTTCAAATATGTCATACCAGGTGCGAAGGTCATCCATCGTAGGGTTTTCTATCCCTAAATCACTACACCACCAATCGGGGAAACCCTGCAACCTTGCACACTCAGTTGGAGTTAGTCTTCTCACCGTATAATCTATCCCGTCATTATCATTGATAAGTGGCGGATCTTTGTAGTCGGTAGCAACTAAAGTATTAGCAAGTTCTTTCTCGGCATTTGTAAAAAATGATGCCTTACTTGATGAGTAGGTAGGAGTTGCCACTGCACTGGGACCCTGTGCATTCAGTGTTGAATTAATTCCATCTTCAGTAATTCCAAGATTTCTAGCATAGTTTTGACCGCAGTTGAAAGACTCCCTATCAATCGCATAAACGACAGCGTGCTTATCCACAGTATTTAAAGTAAAGCTGACTTCCTCATTAACACCATCACCTCGTGGTCCATTCTTGTCATCTCTGCCTATCATAGAACCTTGCAAGGCATAACTTTCTACCACAGCAATACCACCTTGATTGCTATCCGGAGCATTGCCGGACGTATCAATGGTTCTTGCCGTATCACTTTCATAGACATTTGAACGTGCATTGATTGTTCCTTCTGAGGTAAATCGCACATCGTAGGTCTTAGGATTTTCCACAACAAATGGCTGATTGTTGCCGCCTGTTCCATAAGTTGCAGAAATAGTTGGTGCAACATCAATCGGCCCACTAAAACGAGTATCCTTTCCGTGATTATCAAAAACAGCTGTATCCATAACACAAGGTGGATGATTTGACTTAGCACGTAGGGTACAAGTAATATCCTCTGTCACATCCATACGATTGCCGCCCTGGTCATTTAAGCAGATTGTGCCTGCCTCTCCAGTGCTGTCTGCAATATAGCTGGTAGCACCTTGCCACGAGCGGATGCTCTCCTTAGAATACCCAGACAAGCCTTCTGACTTAAATAGTATTTCTCCGGCACCCCCACCTGCAAAATCTGCGACAAGGAAGATTCGTTTTCTTCGTTGGGGAACTCCCCAGTATTGAGCATCCAGCACTCGCCAGGCAAGGGAGAAATGATCTCCCACGATACTTCCTGCTTGTTTCCATTTATCAGTTTTAGGAATTGATATGGTTTCATCTTCGATGTGGCAGATGCCTTCAAGGACACATCTGAAATCTTCTCCTTTGTTTGATGAGAACGCTCCAGGCACGTTTTCCCAGACAATATATCTTGGCTTTTTGCCATCTGTAGCACACCTCATTTCTTTTACGATTCGGATGGCTTCATAAAAAAGACTTGAACGTTTCCCATCCAAGCCATCACGCTTACCTGCTATGGATAAATCTTGGCAAGGGGAGCCAAAGGTAATAATATCTACTGGTTCTATCTTGCTGCCATCCATGCAAGAAATATCTCCATAATGTTTGATAAAAGGCAGCCTTTTGGTTGTCACCCTAATAGGAAACGGTTCAATCTCCGATGCCCATACTGGGGTAATACCGGAAATTAAACCGCCTAAAGGAAAACCGCCCGAGCCGTCAAAAAGACTGCCTAGGGTCAGTTTATTCATTGGCTACCTCCAATTCATCATATTTATAACTGAGTCCGTCCCTTTGAACACTTACTTCTTTTGAAGTGCCGACTTGCTCAATATGGCGTTTTACAATAACATCACAGAACTTCTCATCCAGTTCCACTGTGTAGCAAATACGCTCTGACTGCTCACAAGCAATTAATGTACTTCCACTTCCACCAAAGGGATCGAGTACAATTGTATTACTCATAGAGGAATTCAAAATAGGATAGGCAAGAAGAGGAATCGGCTTCATCGTTGGATGATCACCATTTCTCTTTGGTTTATCAAACTCCCATATGGTAGTTTCTTTTCTTCCTGTATACCACTGATGTCTTCCTTTCTTCTTCCAACCATAAAGCACAGGTTCGTGTTGCCATTGATATGGTGAACGTCCAAGTACAAGGGAGTCCTTTTTCCATATACAGCAACCGGATAAATAAAAACCGGCATCCGAGAAGGCTTTTCTAAAATTAAACCCTTCGGTGTCGGCATGAAATACATAGACGGAGGCATCGTCTGCTAATGCTTCCTCAATATTGATAAAGGCATCTAAGAGGAATTGATAAAAGGCATCATTTGTCATATGATCGTTTTTGATTTTCCCTGCAGAGCCTTCATAATTTACGTTGTAGGGAGGGTCTGTCACACACAAATTCGCCTTGTTTTTATTCATCAGCAGATCATAGGTTTCTTTTTTTGTGGAGTCACCACATACCAGCCGATGCCTACCTAGCGTCCATACGTCACCAAATTTGCTGATTGCAGGCTTTTTTAATTCTTCATCCACATCAAAGTCATCATCGTGAATTCCATCTTTAATGGTATCTTTAAATAAGTCATCCAGTTCTTTAGGGTCAAATCCAGTAAGAGATACATCAAAATCTGCTCCTTGTAAATCAGCAATCAAGAGGGCAAGTTTATCCTTATCCCAATCACCGCTAATTTTATTAAGGGCGATATTGAGTGCTTTTTCTTTTTCCTCATCCATCTCAATGATGACACATTCGACTTCTGATATACCCATATCAATGAGCACCTTAAGTCTTTGATGACCACCTACAACATTGCCGGTCACCTTATTCCAGATAACCGGCTCCACATACCCGAATTGCTCAATCGAGCGTTTCAGCTTTTCATACTCTGCATCACCTGGCCTTAAATCTTTACGAGGATTGTATTTAGCAGGAAGCAGGTCTTTTATATTCTTTTTTTCAATTATCATTTTCATTTTCCTTTCCGAGCTGATAATAGCCGCTCCATTAAATCATCTTGTGGACTTCTGCCACCGAACTCTACAGAGCAGTTTTCTTTTACAATCTGGTATATCTGATACCAACACTGATTTACTTGTTTCATGTATTCACGGCTCATAGCAACATACGGTGATGCTATGGCTGCTGATGTAGTAGGATGCTTTGCAAGAAATCCATATTCTGAAATACACTCCTCGCACTGAATCCAACGAGAAACACTCATGGCATATTGCTCGATTAGCTGGTTGTTTACTAACATTTCGCAGCTACGATCCTTTAACCATTTATAGGTTTCTATATAAATATCTTCTGCACAGAGGTCTTTACCGTTTTTCTGAGCCGCCTTTAGATAATCTTTTACTGGAGGAACATCCGTGCCTTCCATTTCTGCTGGCTCCGGCAGTACTTGAGCCCCGTTTAATCTGCCATCAGCAATTTTATCTGTTAGAGCTTTTGATTTTCTTCCTGCGCCAACACGCTGGCCACCTCTTGCTGTACCGTCCTTTGCCATTTTTCCACCTCGCTTTTCTAAAAGTCTTTAATACCCCCTTTGATTTCTGATTTTTACACGCAAGACCCCAGGCCGTTGTCCGCTATAAAAGGTGTAGAGATTTGAACCGCCCCTGGCTCACTTACGAATCTGTCTATCACCAATTTCTAAATGTATCTTGTTGTGGCAGGACTTACATAAAGACATCAAATTACTTTTGTCATGCGTACCGCCTAAAGAAATGGGGAGGATGTGATGTACTTCTTCAGCAGAGGTAAGCCGTCCGTTTTTCTCGCACATCTCACACAAAGGATGTTCCCTGGCATATCTGTCACGGATTCTCTTCCATGCTCTACCGTACTTTTTATTGACATCCGGTGAACGTTCAAATTTATCGTAGCGCCTGCGCTCCACTACTCTATGGTCCTCACAGTACCTCCCATCGGTTAGGTTAGGACAACCTGGGGTACTGCACGGTCGCTTTGGTCTTTTGGGCATCATTTCACCTCGCTTTCCGGGCATAGAAAAAGCCCTGCGAGGAATTCCCACAAGGCTTGGTAAATATTCTATTTTGCTGATTATATACTAACACAAATGCAATAGTGGTATCTTGTTGCAAAGTGTTGCAAGTTGTGCAAGCTATATTTTAATAGGATCTTTAGGAAGAGTTACATGGTTAAGAGCTGCATTATGCCATCTGTAGACTGTTGTTCTATCGGCATTAAGTTCATCGCCAATTTGCTCCCAGGTTAGGTTATGGACATACCGATACCGTAATACCATGCGCTCATCAGTGTCTGCAACCTCGTTTATAACACGCCTTATCTGCTCCTTGAGTGCTACAAGATTATCTACTTCTGTGTTTATTTTTCTTTCCAAATCCATAATCCGCTCCAAACACCTTACAAACTTGGCATCGGCATTTTGTGAGGTTTGAACTTTTTCATCCCAACTTGGTGATGATACACTTGTTGCCATTTCTCTTAAGGATTCCATTTCTTCGATGTCTGATTGTATTCTTTTATCAAGCCTGTAAGCTTGGTGTAAATATTCCTTTACTTTCATATCTCTCTTACCTCCGATTTTAATTTTTTGATTAGGATGTTCCCATCAACAGAGGTAAGTTCTCTATACCAATCAGAGCGGAAGAACCTCTCCACCTCGTTTTTCATTATTTTAGCCGGCTCATAGTTTGAACGTTTTTTAAGTTTCTTTAGTGCATCCCTATAATCTTTAACTGCCATTAAAATGATGGCATTGGATAAGTTTTCATAAGGTGTGGTCATCGCATTACCTCCAACTTTGCCTTTACAGCATCAATAAGAGAGGCTTGTGTTTCTTCTTTTCTTGTAAGAGCAGTCATTACATCTTCATCAATAGTACCTTTGGTAAGTATGTGATGGATAATAACCGTCTCGTTTTGACCTTGCCTATAAAGTCTGGCATTGGTTTGCTGATATAACTCCAATGACCAGGTGAGTCCAAACCAAATAAGTGTCGAACCACCGCTTTGAAGATTAAGACCATGTCCTGCACTTGCTGGATGAATCACAGCGATAGGGATATTGCCATCATTCCAATCTTCAATATCCTTCGATGCTTTTATTTGCCTCACCGGAAATCTATTCTTAATTCTCTCTAAATCATGTTTGAACCAATATGCAACGAGTACAGGTTTGCCATTTGCACCTTCAATTAAATCTTCTAGTGCATCAAGTTTTTTGTCATGGATGATATGTGTCTTGTTTTCACTATCATAGACAGCCCCGTTTGCCATCTGTAGAAGTTTTCCTGAAAGCACAGCAGCATTAACTGCATCAATCTCTTCATCACCTAATTTTGTGACCATATCATCTTTCAATTTAGAGTATATGTTCCATTCCTTTTCACTTAAAGTTACGAACACCTCATTGCTGACGTATTCTGGCATGGTGAGATAATCGGTAGATTTCATAGAAATGGTGATGTCTGATATTTGTTTGTAGATTTCCTCTTCAGCACCTTGCAGTGGTTTATAAGAAAATATAATCTGAGCATTTCGCTTATCTGGCTTAAAATAGGTATTTCGATAATGACTAATGTAGCGTCCGAGCCTTTGACCCAAATCAAGAATGCGAAACTCTGCCCATAAATCCATCAATCCATTACTGGAGGGAGTTCCGGTAAGGCCGACTATTCTTTTTACAGAGGGTCTTACTTTAAGTAGACTCTTAAACCGCTTTGCACCATAAGACTTAAAGGATGATAGCTCATCAATGACCACCATATCAAAATGAAAAGGAATACCACTTTTATGAACCAACCAATCCACATTCTCACGGTTGATGATGTATAACGTTGATTGTTTCTTGAGGGCATCGATTCTTTCTTTTTCTGTTCCCACTGCCACCGAATAAGAGAGTCCTTTTAGATGATTCCACTTTTTAATTTCAGCAGGCCATGTATCCCTTGCTACTCTTAAAGGTGCAATCACTAACACCTTGCAAACGAGAAAGCTATCTAAACACAAATCAAATATGGCGGATAAGGTAATTACACTTTTACCTAAACCCATTTCAAGAAATACAGCCGATATGGGATGGGATAAAATGAATTCAGTGGCATAGCTTTGGTATTCATGTGGCTTGTATTTCACTAAGTATCCCTCCAATCTGTTCTATATCATCAAGGCAATAGACTAGAAAGCCTAATGCCTCTAATTGCTTCTTTCTTTTATTTTGTAAAGGTCGCATCTTTTTTCCTGTCGCCTTACATTCGACAAAGGCGATTCTTCCCATGGGAAGTAACACGATGCGGTCGGGCATTCCATCTATTCCAGGACTCACAAATTTCGGGGCAATACCTCCCATGCTTTTTACTGTCGCTACCAGTTTTTGTTCTATATATTTTTCTTGCATAAATGACCTCCAACAATTCATCAGGAACAACAAGCACAACTTTTAACGTTTTTTCCTATACGCGCGCATACATACGCTCACGATGCTTTACTACTACTATTTATTAATTTATTACTAAGTAGTAAAACTCTTGTTCCACTCATTCAAGTAAAGCCAGAACATCGGTAATGACTGGGTTTTTAAGAGAACAAGCATAAGGAACAACTAAAGAACAAGGAACGACCTTACTCATTCTTCTCGTAACAACGTTGCCTACCGTAAAGGGGAAAATTACTTGTTCCGTTCTTGTTCCCTTGGTACTTGTTCCACCCATTAATCTTTTTCATAATGCCTGCAATGGCATAGGAGTCTGCAGGTTTCATGGCGGAGGCATCCCTTCCAAAGCATTCGCACCAAATTTCCATATTGCAAACAAGCGTACGTTCAACCGTACCGACACGGGATTCCCCACCAAATTCACTACCGTTTAGGTAGTTTCTTCGCTCGTATAAGGACAGGTCATTCCAGTCATCGGGTAAAAGTGTATCGAGGTAAGTGCGAACAAGCCCTTCTCGCTCATCACTCTCCATGGCATCTGCCTGCTCATTCGTTGCCAACTCTACATCACTGCCCTCTAAATAGAGCTTTTCACCCTTCCCATAAAGTACCAAAGTTTCTGCCCAAATCTGCTCTACATCGTATACGGACATCTGCCATGCTTTTCTTTTACCGTCACCACTAATACACACTGGCCAGAATCTTCGGTTACCCGTGATGTCTCGCAAAAATCCACTTTCTGCATTGGTAGAGCCGACAATGATACATTGACGTGGGTGGCTTTCAACATTCACCCCATAACTGGCACGGTATTTATCATCCGATCTTGAAATAAAGGATTTCACAACTTCCACATCGGTTTTTCTCATGCCTGCTAATTCGCCCAATTCTAATATCCAATACCCTTGAAGTTTTTCAGGACCTGCTTTATCTTTCATATCGGTGAGGGTTAAACTATCGGAAAACCAATCACCTGCAAGCTTTGCAAAGAAGGTGGATTTACCGATTCCTTGTGGTCCATTTAGAATTAAGACACTATCGAATTTTGTACCAGGATGAACAATTCTAGCGACTGCTGCTACCATCATTTTTCTGGTAACAGCTCTGGTATAGGAATTATCTGTTGCGTTGAAGTAATCAATCAGCAAGGTTTCAACGCGAAGGGTTCCGTCCCACTCTGATAAATGATCAAGGTATTCCTTGATAGGATGATAGGATCGCTCTGCTGCGACTGCTAATATGGCGTCCTTTGTTTTGGTTGGGGAGTAGATGCCATATTTATTAGATAGATAAACTTTAAGGGCTGCATTATCTGAATCATTCCAGCCGCCCTTCATCTGTTCCCAAGGCAGTCCGTCTCTTGCATCGATTCCATCACGGTGCTTATTAAAAGCAATAGATTCTAGTTCTGAATCGTTACGGATGATGAGAACTATATTATCCAAGGTGTCCTTAATCTTTCCTTGCTTATCCAGTTCAAGTGCTGTCTGCCAATTGTCCTCCGTAAAATCAATGGTTGCCTGTTCCATCCGCTCTTTCGTAAACTGTGCTTTTACTTCATCATCTTGGATGGCAAATTCGCACATGTTGATAAAGGATGGTAGTTTACTTGGAGGTGTGCTTTCTGTCGCTCGATCATCTAAATGACCAAACTTATGAATGCGAACAAGGTCAAAAGCATTAAGAAGCCGCCCATTTGCAGGGTCTGTTGCGTGGTGGGAATAGGCAAACTTATCATCATAGAGGATAACCCCGGCACTAGAATCAGCCGGGATATAATCATAGCGACCAGTCATTGCTGAAGGCTCGTATATATCCTTTAAAAACATATCGATTGCAGTGCTAACTGAGTAGGTACGGCAAAAAGTACCGATGACACCTTCTTTAGAAAGTGGATCGACTTGTTCCTTTAATGAGCGATCAATAACTTCTGATTGCCTGGAGGATACGGGCCAAGTACTGGTGTCTCGCCAATCATCGTATTTATTTAGAAACATATCAGGATCAAGGAGAGAGCCATCTTTTTCCTCATACACAAAGACACCGTTTCTTGAAGTAGACGGCCAATACATTAATCTTTCTGGTTCATAGGTCGTATCATCAAAAAGGTCGATGCCGATTTCTTTTGCGACCATGCGACTAACAGCAGCATATTCTTCCTCTCCCACATCACGAAAGAGAGGAATGATCAGCCTTAGTCTTGGATGTTCTGGAGTATGCTTATGAGTAGAATAGATACAACACCGATAAGGGAAGAAGGTAGAGATTTCTTCCCAGATAGTACTTGTGCCATAATCCATATCAAGGGTTAGCATGGAGCGTGATAGAACATTCCCTTTTTTACGTCTACCATCTTTTAAGTGACCGCCGACAAAACCCCCGACATCTTTAATGGAGTCCTGACCACCTTTTCTCATTTTTCGATATTCTTCTACGGTTTCAGTGGTACGCTGCGTGGTCTTAACACGAGAGCAGAAGTCCTCCCAGCTGATGTCTGTGTTTTTCCATTTCTTATCCATTCGGCTGTTGCCGTATGAAATTTTCATAGAGACTCTACCTCCTTGAAATCTTTATTAAAGTATCTAACCGGCTGTCTGCGTTTCTTTGCTTTTTCAATTTCAATACTCATACCTCTTGAAATCACATCACCGAGTACCCAGACTTCTTGGCATTTTCCCATCAAGATAATGTCCATGAAAATAGCAAGGTCACGTTCCTGTTCATTGTTATCATCCATAAACTGTGGAAACAGAAGGTGAGGGGCAAGCGGGATATTGCCCTTATCTAAAGCATAACGACAAAATGCTCGTGTTCGCTTATTATTGATTTCTATATCTCCGCTAAAAGGAGAGCAAATATAGACAAGGGGCTTAAAGGCAGCTTTTGCTGCTGCCTTTTCCTCACGGGTGATATTGCTAAGTGCTTTATGAGGAGTTGGGTCATGATACCCTTCTGCATTTTTCATATTAATTCCCATATCACACCTCCATCTCAATCTGCGGATAAATACCGTCTGCTTTCAACTGTTCATAGATAAAGAGTCTGCCTTTTTGTGTCCACTTGGTATGCACTTTCGTATGCTTTATACCTTTGCTATCTTCGTAAATGTGAGTATTAGTTTTGGTATATCCGTTGGGAGCATACTTTTGATAAAGAAGCCAAATATCACCTTGCTTAAACTGAATCCCTTTTTCATGAAGGTATTCGTTCATGCGCATGGCACTCCAGCCGTAATCTTTGGCAATAACAGAAATATTGACTGCATCCCTGCATTTAAGAACCACATCATAGTAAGTAGCCTTGGGTTTCATCTCAGCAATTTGCTGCTGACCAATCGCAACGGCCGCCATCAATTCCTTGTTCTTTTCACGTTCCTCTTTCAGTGCAGTAAATGCTGCGATAGCAAGGTCTGGATTTGCGATTAAATCATCTGTTGCATAAAGTCCATGTTTCCGAATAGCAGGGAGTACTTCATTTGTGACCCAGCGTTTGAACTTTTTGGCACTTGGCATCTTGCTTGAGAGGATGAGGCTATAGAGACCGGATTCATTGATTGCAATCATCGTTTGATTTCTTCCGATGGCGTCACGAATCGTTACGTCATCCTTGTCCTCTTCATCAATGTGGTCAATTAATGCTTTTCGGGTATTTGCGTAACCGAGAATACCAGCTACATCCTTACCGACAAAATAAGGTTGACCACCAATCGTTGTAGTACGTACAGAGCCGAACTCTGCATTTCTGTAAACTTGTAATTCCATTCGAATTACCTCCTTGTATTTTTTGGAGGTCTTGACCTCCTACCTAGTAGCCTTGGGAGAAGGTCAAATCTGACGGTTTTTATATTCTTGTTCTAATTTCTTTGTTGCCCGCTTTAATTTCTGAGTAATGTTGTTTTCATCAGCACCTGTGGAACTGGCATATTCTCGAATCGACATACCGTCAATGCGTACTGCAATGAACATATCTGCCCAGTTCTGCTTTTTGCCAAGAGCAGTGCGTATCCATTGGCAGACATCTTCATATTCATTTTGATAGGCTCGTTCGAGCTCATCTTTTCTAAAAACTCTATCATCGGCTACTTCTTTCATTAGAGGTTCTGAAGTATCACATTCCAGACCATCTGCATTTGGTTTGGCTATTGAATATCCCTTGTGCCTGTCAAATTTGTGCCAGTTATTGTATTCGGGCTTATTAAATTTTTCATTAAAGGCATCTTGAATTAACCGTTCTTTGTCAGAGTTTGGAAGCTCATCACCTTCGAGCGATAAACTAATCCACATTTCCTCGGTTTCTTTTTCATTTAGTTCGATAATCTGAAATTTGTTGTCGTATCTCACTGATAATCTCATTAGACTCTCCTATCCCGTCCTAGAAGGCGGCGGAGAACTAATGAATCTTTGAAAAAATGACCAACAGAATTACTTCCTAAAATTACGTATAGGAAATAAAACGGAGGATCACAAATTTTCTAATAACCTGTTATTGGCTATCTTAGAATCATTTATGAATCCGCCGTCTTCTGCTGGCCAGCTTTAGACGCATTTAATTTTTGTAAAGCTTGTACCTTACATTTATAAATATAATAGGTTTAAAAATTTCACGCCCAACTCGTTGAGTTGGGCCAAATTTGCCTATTTATCAGCCTTTTCTAAATTTGGGCATAAAAAAAGAACCCCTTTCGGGGTCCTAAACCAACTCATCGAGTTATCAACTTTTTTATTCTTTTATTTCACTACCTAGTTCTTGAATACCACATTTCCCTAAAATACCATTGAAATCATCAAGCGAAAGCCCTGGCATAGTATCCATAATACGAATATAAGTCTTATCGGGATCTTTATAATAATCTAGTTTATTATTTGATTTATCAAACAGCTTTTGCGTAATCCTCGTGCATAACTGCATACCAACACAGATGGCCATCAACACGTTCGTTGTCATATTGTTGGCTTTATCATTTTTTATTCTACCATGATAATTTTTATGGATTCCTGTCTCTTCATTAAACTTATCAGGATAATTCCACTTTCTATTTTCCATCAAAAACCACAGACAATTACATAGTGTTTTGGTAGGGTCACCAAGCAACTTAATGAGTTCAATTTCTTCCTCCTCATTATAAGAAGCTAGCTGTTGAGAAAATGCTTGATATGTTTCTTCAGGTTCATTCAGTAAAGGGGATTGGTACTTAGGATGAAACGTAAGAAGTCTACTATCAATACCTTCAACCTTCTTAAGGACCGTATACCCAAGCAAGTCTTTGTAAGTATTAGTGTATGTTACAAAATTCTGTTCACGAATATTGATAACACATTTAGAGAGATTTTTCTTTGCCTTTGGCGTTAAAAAGAGTTTTCCATCTTTTTGTGTAACATATTGGCTGTTGGCAAGTACAAAGTATCCGTCAGCGTATACAAAATGTCTCTCTGTTATCCAGTTCTGTAGAGTTGAATCTGAATCAATTATTTTCAATGCTTCAACTGGAGTTAATCTAACAAAATCTTGATTACTATTGATTTCTTCATAGACATCATTGTAATCAGAGAATTCTGATATGATATCCTCTAAACCAACTTCAATCAATCTATACTTTACTGATAGCCTTGACGTTATAAAGAAGCTGCTTAAATCCTCAATCAAGGTGTCACAAGAGTATATCGTATTTTCACCAGATGCTTTATACTGCTCAATAAACTCTAACGCTTTCCTTTTGAAGCAATTTTTGGGCATCAGGACTCTAGGAGCTAATCTATGTGCTTGCCATTCCAACCATCGAACTTCATTTTCTTTTGTGTTCTTACCCTCTGGTGGTGTAAAGAAAGTCTCGGATTGTCGGCATAAAATTGGATATAATTTTTCAGATTCATTTTTATTTTTAACCTTAAGAATTTGAAAATATGTTTTATCTTTTTCCCAGTGTAGTGCTTCATGAATGAGCGTATTTCTTTTCGAGCCTTCACCATATAAAGACTCGGACAAAGGGTCAATTAATACTGTTCCAGCACTGAAGGAAGTTGATAAATATTTACCTGTTTCCCTGTCATATATATCAACATCTGCATCCAAAAGTAAACAACATCCAAAAACATCTAGGTCGCTTGATAAATGAACTTCTTGAACAGTAAGCCCCATATCCTTAAGAATGTCATCAACCGGAAGAGGCATCGGTTCAACCAATGCCTGTTTACAGTATTTAGTCAGAAATTTTGTTGCATAGTCATCAAGGCGATTCTTTCCAAGAATTAGAGCACCTGATTTTTTATTGATATCGAATACATCACTTGGAGTTATCTTCCTTTTCATAATCTACCTGTTCTCCTTTTTCAATATGATCCAAAGGCAACTCTGACAATAACTTTCTTGCCTCTTTCCAGGTAGGGTAGAACTCCTCCACAAGTGAATTGAATCTATGGGTGTGATTCTTTTCTAACAAGTGTACCAGTTCATGGATAACAACATATTCAAGACATTCTATTGGTTTCTTGGCTAGCTGTAGATTAATCCATATTCTTTTTTTATCAATATTGCATGTACCCCACTTAGTTTTCATATTCTTAATTTTGTACTCATTAGCATGGAGGTTTGTTTTTGTTTCACACCTTGAAACAATCCCATCCAACACTCGTTTAAGTTCTTCTCTGTACCATTCATTGAATGCCCTCTCCCTTGATTCTTTAGTTGATCTTTCGGGAGCAGTCAATATTATCTTGTTTGGTAGTTTTGAAATTTCGTATTTGTTTCCTTCATAGACAACTTGTAGCCGATATGGCTTTCCCCACAGGAAATGGGATTCTCCTGAAACATATTCTCTCTCAGTTTGACGCGCCTGTGACAGCATCCTGTCTCTTACCTTAGTGATTTCTGGCATTTTCTTTAATACAAAGAGCCTTATCTCTTCATCAGGATAATCGCTAGGAGTACTAACTGTCACACTGCCTGGTATTCTGTTTGTGTTGTAACTACAATTATAGCAAATCGGAGTGCTTTTTTCATTGGTTTTCGACAAAACAAAACCTTCACCCATCGGGTGAAGGAAAAAAGATGTTAAAAGTATTGTCGTTACGTTCTTTGCACGCTGTTTTGCGAAATTACTTGAATAATTCAGGATATATAATAGCAAAGAAAATCTATTAATAAGCTCAGTTGATACATAGAAAGCTAGTACAGTAGTTCATAGTTGCATCAGAATAATGCCCTGAATCTCCCTACAGTCGTTTCCCTTATACACAATCTGAATCTTCACATCATCAAAGTCGAATTTTGTCGGACGATTTTCACAAACATTTAAACAAAATTGTTGATTTTTCTTTTCTGATCTAGTACAATGTAAGCAAGTTCAAAAAGAGAAATCACTTGCAAGGAAATGAATATTCTGATTTGTCAATCTGAACGAAAAATTATACTACATTCAAGGAGTTGGTTTTAAATGGTAAAAGTAACAAAAAATGTAAACAAATTAGTTGAAAACATGAAAAACCCATCATTGCTTTCGGAATTGGCAGTGTTTTACTTGGCGCTACTATCGTAGCCTCAGCTAGTACATGGGCAAATGCACAAACATTTACTGTGAATGCTAATACAAATTGGAATGGAGTAAATACATTAGGTACTCGAATTGGTGCGCAGCAAACAACAAGTGAGGGACGATGGGATTCTCATACTATCTCACGTTCAATGGCTTCAAGACCAAGTGTTCGTTTAGTTAACTCTGCTGGTGCGATTCGTGGTTCTTCAATGGGTGTGGCTGATGATGGAAGAACTGTGACTGGCTCTCATACTGGAGAAGCAGGATTTGCTTATTTTATCCAAGTAAATCCTGCATGGAATCAAGTTACAAATAATCAGTCGGTTCGTTTACAACATCGTGTACGCTAGTTATTTAATTTAAAAGCTTAAAAGAGCCGCATGTGAAAAAATGTGGCTTATTTCTTTGTAATTGATGATTAAATTTGTAAAGATCGTGAGGTGGTATGTGTGTGGGTCAAAATGTATAAAAAAGATTTTTTTTCTAAAAGTACGGTTATTATTCTCGTCTTACTGGTTTTAATTAGTGTCATTAGTTTTTCTTTTTCATTAGCAGAAAAAAATGAATTTAGGGCTTTACTCGGTGATACAAGTCCTGATTTAAATCAGGAAGCTCTGATTCATTTTCTAGATGGCTATACAGGAATTCGGTTTTTATTTAATTATTGGTTCAATTCTGCTGGACTTTTTGCAATTGGATTAATAACATTATATGCATGGAGTGGTGCTTTTCTAAGCCCGAGATTGCAAAATGAAAAAGACAATGGCTTTGGAAATTTGACAATGACAAGAATCCCTTTTAAAAAACGTTTAAATCAGATGTTGTTAAGTCAATCTTTTTATATTATGAGTATTGTACTCATTTCTAATCTTATTTCATTGTTACTGGCATTGATGTTCGGAGGGATGCCTACTAGAGGGGTTTTAACTGAAATGAGTGCTGGATATGAATTGACAAGGTTTCAAGTGTTTTTGGTTATTTTTATCCAAAATATTTGGATTTCACTACTGGTTATTTTTGTAAATGGTATTACACTTCTATCGAATGTGTGGATCAAAAATAAGTATCTGATTCAAGCCCTTCCTATCTTTCTTTTTGTTTTCTTACCTTATTTATTAGGTACTGTGTTAGGGAATTTAATACCTGCGACAAGTCGGCTAATAAGCCCCTTTTTTCCAGAGTTTTTAGTTACTGCTATAAATGATACCTTTAATGCTCATTTTGATATGTTATTAACGTTAAGAAGCTTTGCACCTCTATTTGTTTTTGCTTTCTTATTCTTTATTTTATATTACCTAAATATTTCCGCTCATTCGAGGAATTATTTATGAGTAGAAAATGTGGCAGAAGTACAAGTTATCTAGTTATTTTTGGTTTTATTCTTTATTTAGCTTATGATTTTTCATTAATGGATGAGCGTGCTTTTTTACCTTTTATAGATGCATACCTTAATCATTTTCAAACCTATTTTTTTGTGATTACCTTGTTGATGCTACCTTTTATTTTATTTGAATATATCCCTGTTTTAAGCATTGAGTATCGTGTAAGGCTGGGAAAGAAACTATTTCATGAGTGGTTTAGCATGATCCTATTTAATAGTTTAAAAATCAGTCTCTTCATCTTTTTGTCATTTTTGTTAAGCGGATTATTGTTTAGGTTTTCATTTATACTGAGTCTACTTTATATACACGCATTTGTTAGATTATGGACTTTTGCTTTATTTACGCAACTGTTGTTTTATATTGGATATATTTTCTTAAAGCATATCGCATTTGGTTTTTTGATCCTTATTTTTTCTAATTTTCTTTATGTAACAACTGTTATGAGCGCTCATTTCATTATGGAAACAAATTTTGATTTAGACCTTATTTCTAACTGGTTTATTGTTAGTATTTCTATCTTAGTGTATATACTGTTATTGTTTAAGTTTAAAGAAAAGGACAATTTTTTATGAAAATAAAATTACTCTTTGCGTTTTTATTTACCTGTTTTCATGTCATTTTTATTGATAGAATAAATACTTATTCCTTTGCAACGACTTTTTCCTTATTAATTCCCTTTGATATTGAAACAGGCAGTTTGAGATTAATGTCACTCTTTTTACACCTTGTCTTTTGTATCATATTTTTAGTCTATGTCCAGAAAGAATTATACATACATTTTCAATTGATAACCTACACACGAACACGAACAACTTTAAAAAAACTGGTTTTTATTCTTTCCAAAGATTTATATAAGAAGATCGTTTCTCTTTTTATGATTCAACTGGCTGTGTCATTTTTATTTTCACAAATGAGTGCCGATTCTAACATAAGAGAGGTTATCATATTAATGGTCTCCTTGCTTTTTTCGGTCTTTTTGTGGAGTGAGATTTTTATGATCTTTAAGTTAAAATCAATTGATTCAAAATTTACCTATTTAATGTTACTTACTGTTATCCTGGTATCGTATTTGGTCGTAGATTTTACAATAATCGCTCATTTATTTATCATTGGTACTTGGGCTTTGCTAGAGATGCCAATTCAGATTTTACTTTTAAAGTTATTCTCTTGGGTAGGGCTATTTGTTTTTAAAGTATTGTTTTTTAAAAAATTTGAATATTTAGGAGTCGTTAAAAATGATTAATTTAAAAGATATCAGTAAGGTTTTAAAAGGAAAAGAGGTGCTAACAAATATAAACTTAACCCTTAATCCTGGGGAAGTGACTTTACTTTATGGGCACAATGGTAGTGGTAAGACTATGCTACTTAGAATGATTTGTGGTTTAATTAGTCCAGATAAAGGAGAATTGTTACTAGACAGTTCATTCAAGTTTGGTGTAATTATTGAAAATCCAACATTTTTCTTAAACGAAACAGCTTTTTACAACTTAAATTATCTTGCTACAATTAACAAGCGAATTGGTGATAAGGATATTTTATCATGGTTAAAGATATTTAACTTATATGAAGTAAAAGATAAGCGTGTCAAATCTTTTTCACTTGGAATGAAGCAAAGGTTAGCACTTTGTCAAGCTTTTATGGAGAATCCAGATGTTTTGTTGTTGGATGAACCATTTAATGGTATTGACGATGAAAATTTAGAAATTGTTTATAACTTGTTAGAAAAAGAAAAGAAGAAAAAGAAAATAATTGTTATTGCTTCGCATGTGAAAATTCAAGTAGAAGGATTAGTTGATAAACAAATTAAAATGAGTAATGGAAAAATCGTTTGATTTGTTAAGAATATTTAATCAACTAATTTATTAAATATGTTGTCGTAAAGTTAGCTTGAATTGTAATTAAAGTTCCGTTTCAAATGAAAGCTCCGTGTTTAGTTAAGATATGGAGCTTTTTTAATGCGAAAAATGTGAAGATGTTGAGTAAATAGTTTATAATGATGGTGAAAACAGGATAAAGAAAGACACTAAAAGTACTTTCAAACGATGAGATTTTTCTTACTTGTTATGAAAGTTCCGTAACAGATGAGTGCGTTATGAGTGGTCCTGTTGGTTTTAATTAAATGGTGCTAGAGAGATTGACGTCAATTGGTGGTACAAATGACAATCGATTACACTCAAGCACCTTTTCATTTAGTAGTGATGATGCAATTTGATAAGGAGAATGATATTGTAAGGATTTTCTTGGATAGTTGTTTACTTGTAGCGAAACAGCATTTAGTTTCTTTAGTGTAAGGAAATTCATGCTCTTTCCTTTAGGAACACATTCACGAAAGTGAACATGGTTCTTCTCGCATTTTGCTTTTTGATCTGAACGACGAGCTTCACAGAAGAACACATTGATGAGTTTTTCTCCAGTAAGCAAACTAGTTTCAATGGACAATGGATCTCTAAATTCTTTGCCATTATCACCTAGAATACATTCAAAGGTGTCTCTAAACAACTCATCGCCAAGCGCTTGTTTCAGAGTGTGAAACACTTGAAGCACTTGTTCTTGGGTAATACTTTTTAATAAAAAATAGAGTTGAAGGTTAGACTTAGTATGTAGTAATGAAAGTACTGCGGATTCATTTTGTCCTTTTAGTCCTTCAATGGTATCCATTTGCCAAACATTCGCTGTAGGATAATCTAGTATAAACTGAGTAAAATCTTTGAAACTTCTACCTATAAGATAATCATAGCTGATTGGTTTTGCTTTAGGTTTGCTTGTGTAGCGTTGTTTATACGCTACTTTTCGTTTCAAATCTACATTTTTAACAGTTAGATAACCTCGATTAATATAGTCATATACTGTAGAAGCAACCGTAGATAATCCCGAGGTATGTAGAATGACTTCAATGGATTGTTTGTTTTTAACACCTTTAGAAATAATGTTATCTAGAACAGCTAATTGAGCTTCAGATAGCCTTGGACCTTGTTTATGATCAGATACATTAAACAAATATTGAGTTTGTGCATGATTTGCTTTATAAAAGAGTTTTGGTAAAGAACAGTCTTTTAATGATGCACATGCATTACAGACATGAGGGAACTGCTTCACTCTTGGACACTGTGGATACTCTTGAAAGTCATCACAGAAATCAGAACAGCGTGCCACACGACAATACTTACATTTACCAGCAACACAAAGATTACATAGTCTTGTCTTTTTGCATGAACTTTGTAAGCCACAAATATTCTTAGCATTTGCACGAACGTAAAGATAACGATGTTTCTTAATTTCTTTTGAAACTGTACGTGCATCTTTATTTACTTCAGATGCAATTGAAGAAAGCTTGGCATCTTCGTTCAAGTAAAACTCGATGATATCACGTTGCTTTTTATTTAAATGTTTGTATCCTGTTGTTTTCATAGTTTTAGTTTCCTTTCCAAACAGGACCACACAACACTATTATAGTGTAAGAAACTTTTACCGGAACTTTAACAACAAAAAAACCTCTGATCGGAACTTTCAAAAAAAATCAACGTGTCGTAAAGTTATGAGTTTTATATGAGAAATAATGCATACATAATAGATTTTCTTTGCTATTATATATGTATTTCTATGATCTAATTTCAGATTAAATTGAAATAAGTGTATGGCATTAGCTACCGCCACGGAGGAGAACAGACCGTCTTTTTGGGCTGTTCGGGGGGTGGTTGATGATGACAGAAACGGGCTTTGTAAAAGATTCTTTTTTGTCACAACTGTTTAGATTGGTATTTTCTGCTTTGATTATAAGAAGGTGTGGTTTATTTTTGAGTTTTTCTTTTTCCATTCTCAACAGAGAAGTAAAAAGTCTGGTTATTCATAGGAAAATCATTATCAACGTTTCTGTTTTGAAATGTTGTGAATTAAATAGATAGCTTTAATTTTTAGCAAATTTTCAAAACCTCTTGTATCAACTTTTTAGACCAGTATCAATTGTTGAAATTCCAAGATAAACAGCTGAGAATAAACCACCACCATTTTACACCAGACTACCACTTATCAACTCGGGTTTTATCTTCTGCACAATTGAAAAGATTGAGTGTAATAGCACGCCATAGACAAATTAGACATATCTTTTCAGTGGCTAATTTTCGGTGTGATATTTCATTCGATCAAGAACCGCAAAAAGATTTTTATTGTCGACCCTTCGGCAAGGCGAATATGTTGAATTCGTAAGTTTTGATTGCTGCAGGTTTGATATCGCTAGAAAATATGCATTTTCCTTTTAGGTCAAACTCATTAAGTGCCTGCTCAAACCCTATTCTAATTCCGCCCAAACCACAGAATAAATCTATAAATGTTATTTCGTTTGTTTCTCGTTTAAGTTCTGATTCCAATTTCTTTATCCCCATTTCAAGTAATTTTCTACATTTTTGCGAGAAGCTATTACAATCAGGCAACGGTGAATTCTCGATGAATTTTCTATCTTTGCTATTCAAATAGATTGTTACAGGTTGCTTTTTATCTCTATCGCTTTTCCTACCAGAGCCTTCTCTGTATCCTCCATGCATACTTACACCTCCATTAGGTGCTACTACTATACCACAAAAGCATTGTTTTTTCAAGTATAGCAAGTCCCGTTTTACTGATTGTTTAGATAAGCAGGTGGTTTTATATTACTAAAAAATACTTACAGTCATCTTGTCAACTTGCTCCGATTTTCACAGTAATAATATCCACTCACCATATTTTTTACAGTAATTTCGTCAACTCGCAAGGCTGAAAGTAATTCCATCTACACAACCCTACTATTTTTAGATTTTAGATATGTTCTCACAATAAAAATTTCCGTGACCTTGAACTCGACTTAAATATAAGTTCAAATCACGGAAAGCCTTTATTTACTTATCTTATTACATCCTTACTTCTCTACCCTTGACATCAATACTACCGTCTCAACGTGATATGTCTGAGGAAACATATCTACGGGCTGAACTTTTTCGACTGTGTATCCACTTTCGGATAAGATCTTCAGATCTCTGGCCAGTGTCCCAGGGTTGCAGCTGACATAGACCATTTTTTCCGGTTTCATGGTCAGTACAGCATCAATGAATTCAGGTGCCAGACCTTTTCTAGGCGGATCGACGACGATGACATCTGCACGCTTATCTGCCTTTGCCCATTCTGTAATGATGTTTTCAGCTGGTCCGACTTCGAATGAGACATTGGCTACACCGTTCGTTTCGGCGTTCAGTTTGGCGTTCTCTATTGCAGGCTCTACTATTTCCATGCCGTGTACATGTTTAGCCTGTCTAGACAAAGCTAAGGTGAGTGTCCCGATCCCACAGTAGGCATCGATCACGGTTTCATTTCCACTAAGTCCGGCAAAGTCTACGGCAGTCTGGTACAGTTTTTCTGTCTGGACTGGGTTAACCTGATAGAAGGACTGGTGTGAGATCGTAAAGGTGAAGCCCAGCAGATCGTCTTTGTAGCTGTCCTGACCGAATAACACTCGAGACTCCGTGCCAAGTATGACGTTGGTCTTTTCCGTATTGATATTCTGGATCAGGCTGACCATTTCCGGTAGAGCTCTCGTCAGTGCAGAGACGATTTCTTCTTCTCTATGGAAATCATGTGTGTTGGTTACTAGTACAACCATAAGTTCACCGCTGAAGTACCCTCTTCTGACAATGATATGACGCAGCCAGCCGGTGTGCGCCTTTTCATTGTACGGTTTGACATGGAACTTGGGCATGATGTCACGCACGGTAAGGATGGCCTGATCGATTTTCGGATCCTGGATCTTGAAGTCCTCTATCGGAATGACGTCATGACTGTTCTTACGGAAAAATCCTGTAGTCAGACGACCATCTATTTTTCTGACGGGCACCTGTGCCTTATTTCTGTACCCAAAGGGGTCGTCCATTCCAATGACTTCTTCGACAGCGATATCACTCAAATTACCAATTTTACTCAGGACTTTTTCGACCTGTTCTTTTTTAAAGTTCAGCTGTGCTGGATATGACAAATGCTGAAGAGGCATCGTACCGGTCTGTGCATAGATTTCATCTTCAATCTCTACGCGGTCCGGACTTTTTTCAATCACTTTGAGTAGCTTACCAAATCCGAAAGTCTTTTTCGTTTTGATTACTTTGAATTCTACGGTTTCTCCAACTAGAGCACCTTCGATGAATATCGGATAGTATTCTATCTTTGCGACACCCATTCCTTCATGAGTCAGATCAATAATCTCTGCTTCCAAAGTCTCGTTTTTCCTGACAGGCGTCGCTGTCTTGTTCTTATCTTTTGACATTACTCGTCTCCTTATGGTTCATTACTTATCTTCAGTATACATGTCACACAACGAAAGCGCACAGAAAATAATCTGTGCGCTTTGTGTGCTTATACTTCATCCAATTGAGAAACACCTTCAAGAAATTCACTTTCTTTTTCGATGGTCACGGCATCCCTGCTGTCGACAGTCAGATGCATTCCAGAAAGGTCAGCTACCAGTTCCATATGCTGCTGATACATGACAAATTCTGCCGGTGCATCACCACCGTACTCGCCATCGATATTGATCATCAGTGGTTTATCGACCAATGACTCGGCTTTTACTGAAGATGTCTTTGTATAGATGATTTTCGGGTGATTGACGTGCCTGCCGTCATTAATGACTAAGGTAAGTAGTCTCAGAATTTCAGCAATGTTCGTCGTTTTAACAATGATCAGCGTAAATTTGCCATCGCCCAGTTTCTTGTCAGGAGCGATTTTCTCAAATCCGCCTACTGAGTTGGTCAAGGCGACAAAAAGCATGGAAGCTGTCCCTTCATAAACACCGCCATCATAAGAAATGCTCACCGGCACTTTACCTATACGTGGAAGCAGTTCAGCTCCTTTTACAAAGTAAGCAAGGGAACCGAAAATGGACTTCATGTTTGCCGGTACATCATAGGTCACTTCGGTCAGCGATCCCGCTGCACCGATATTCATGAAATAACGTTCCTGTGAAGCGGTAATAACTTTACCGATATCCATTTTGACAAACTGATGGGTGTTGATTAACTCAGCTGCTCTGACAAAGTCGTTACGCGGAATGTTGAGTGCTCTGGCGAAGTCGTTCGTCGTCCCTGCAGGAATGACCGCAAGTTTCGGGCGTGATTCATGAGGAGCAATCCCATTGATGACTTCATTGATCGTCCCGTCTCCACCAGCAGCAATAATGAGATCGAAACCATCTTTCGTACATCGGTCCGCTTCATTTTGAGCACTTAGAGGAGTCGGGGTGGTACAGAACGCACTCGTTTCGTACCCGCATTTTTCATATACATTCAAAATCTCCGGAAGTGCTCGTTTTAATGTTTCTCTCCCGGATGTGGGATTATAAATGATCCTGGCTCGACGTCTCATGTACATCCTCTCCTTTACTCTATCTATCTTTTGTCCAGCTCTTGTTTCAATAATTTGTTGACCATTCCAGGGTTGGCCTGACCTCTTGTCTGTTTCATGACTTGCCCGACGAGGAAGCCTAATGCACGGTCTTTTCCGTTCTTATAGTCTTCGATGGACTGTTCATTTTTATCAAGTGTGTCAGTAATAATTGGAAGAAGTTTAGATGGATCACTTAACTGAACCCAGCCCTTTTCTTCTACTAAAGCTTTTACATCTGTGCTGCCGTTTGTGACAAGCTCTTTAAAGACTTTCTTGGCAATTTTAGACGAAATGGTCCCGTCAGCAATCAGGTTGATCATTTCTGCCAGTGATTCAGGCGTAAGAGCTGTATCCAGTAATTCGACCTGTTCACTGTTCAGGTAAGCCGATACTTCACCCATCAGCCAGTTCGAAGCCTGCTTAGGATCGGCACCATTATCGACCGTTCCCTGGAAGAAGTTGGACATTTCAACTGTCGCCGTCAGAACAACCGCATCGTATTCAGGTAAGTTGAACTCTTTGACATAGCGTGCCTGTCTTTCTTTAGGCATTTCCGGCAGAGAGGCTCTGACTGAATCGATCCATTCATCGCTGATGACCAGATTTGGAATATCCGGTTCAGGGAAGTAACGGTAGTCACTTGACCCTTCTTTCGTACGCATGAGGATCGTTTTGCCCGTTGACTCATCGTAACGTCTGGTTTCCTGATCCAATGCACCACCCGCATTCAGGATTTTCTCCTGACGGCTGATTTCAAAGTCCAGTCCTTTTCTGACATAAGTAAAGGAGTTCAGGTTCTTCAGTTCAGCTTTTGTTCCAAATTCTTCCTGACCGAATGGACGCAAGGAGATATTCGCATCACAGCGCATTGATCCTTCCTGCATCTTCACATCAGATACTTCAGTGAATTGAATCAGCTGTTTCAGTGTCTCCAGGTAAGCATACGCTTCTTCAGGCGAGCGCATATCTGCTTCAGAAACGATTTCGATCAGAGGTGTACCCTGACGGTTCAGATCGACATAAGATGAACCGTCCTCACCGTGCATGTTTTTTCCAGCATCTTCTTCAAGGTGTACCCGTTCGATACGGATTTTTTTCTTTTCACCTTTGACCTCGATTTCGATCCATCCGTCATATCCGATCGGCTGGTCAAATTGAGAAATCTGGTAAGCCTTAGGATTGTCTGGATAAAAATAGTTCTTACGGTCAAATTTTGTATGGGTCGCGATTTCACAGTTCAAAGCGAGTGCGGCTTTCATTCCAAACTCGATTGCTTTTTTGTTAACAACAGGAAGCACACCAGGGTGTCCCCAGTCGATAACATTTGTGTTCGTATTTGGTTCTGCACCAAAGTGAGCCGGGGATGGAGAAAACATTTTTGATTCAGTTTTCAGTTCAACGTGTACTTCAAGTCCAATTACGGGTTCTAAATTCATTCTTTATTCTCCTCCCTTGAATGCTGGTTTTTTCTTGTGGAAGTCTGTTTCTTTCTCAAATGCATAAGCGACACGATACATCATCTGCTCATCAAAATGCTTACTGATGATCTGCATACCAACCGGCATATCATTTGAAAAGCCGCAAGGGATGGAAAGTGATGGCACGCCTGCAAGGTTCACAGGAACCGTCAGAATATCAGACATGTACATAGCAAGTGTATCGTCTATTTTTCCACCGATTTCAAATGCAGTTGTCGTCGTAGTTGGTGCTACAAGCACGTCTACATCTTTAAAGACTGTATCGAAATCGTTTCTGATCAGAGTCCTCGCCTGAGCTGCTTTCTTGAAGTGCGCATCATAGAAGCCAGAACTCAAGGAGAATGTCCCAAGCATGATCCGACGTTTCACTTCAGGTCCAAATCCTTCTGAACGGGTCTTGACGTAAATGTCTTCAAGTGAGCTGACATTTTCTGAACGGTAGCCGTAACGGATCCCGTCGAAACGCTGCAGGTTACTTGAAGCTTCAGAAGAGGCGATAATATAGTAGGCTGGAACACCATAACGTGAATGAGGCAGACTGACTTCAACAATTTCCGCTCCCAGTTCTTCATAAATTTTTAGAGCCTTACGAACTGATTCTATTACACCAATTTCATGAGCGTCTTCATTGAAGTACTCTTTCGGTACACCAATACGCAAACCTTTTACACCTTTATCGATGCCATCAGTAAAGTCTGGTGTTTCTCCACTGTAAGATGTAGAGTCTTTTGGATCATGTCCACTTATTGCGTTGAGTACCAGAGCATTATCCTTAACTGTTCTAGTAAATGGACCGATCTGATCCAGACTTGAACCGAAAGCAATCAGCCCGTATCTAGAGACACGTCCGTATGTTGGTTTAACCCCGACCAGTCCAGTAAAGGCAGCCGGTTCGCGGACGGACCCACCGGTATCTGAACCGAGTGAAACAGGCACTTGACCAGCCGCTACAGCCGCAGCTGAACCACCGGATGATCCACCAGGAACTTTAGAAAGATCCCAAGGGTTACGCGTCAGTTTGAATGCAGAGTTTTCAGTGGATCCGCCCATGGCAAATTCGTCCATGTTCAGTTTCCCGACTGAGATCATTCCTGCTTCCTTCAGTTTTTCAGTTGCTGTCGCATCATAGATAGGAACGAAGTCTTCCAGCATTTTAGAAGAGGCCGTTGTGGTTACTCCTTTTGTCAAGATGTTATCTTTGATCCCAACTGGCAGTCCGCTTAACACATTATTCGGATCGATGCCTTTTTCATCTGTTTCTCTAGCAGCCTGCAGTGCTTCTTCCTTGCTGAGAGCCAGGAATGCACCGACTTGCTCATCAGTTTCTTCAATACGTCTATAGGATGCCTCAACCAGGTCGACCGCTGTCAGTTCTTTACTGACGAGTTTGTCATGCAGTTCTTCTAATGTGTAATCTAGAAAGTTCATTAAGCTTCACTCCCTCCGTTGTCAAACATTGCCGGCACTTCAATGTAGCCGTCTTTATGGGTCTTCACGTTTTTAAACAGGTCTTCTCTATCTGTCCCGCTTTCAGATTTATCTTCACGCCAGACGTTATGCTGATTCAGTCCATGATACGTGCCTTCAATGCCTTCCGTATCCAGTCCCTCCAGCTGCTCGACCATTTCGATGATACTGTCCATTTCTTTAGTAAATGTAAGAATATCCTCTTCTCCAATCTCAAGCTTAGCCAGTTTAGCAACCTGCTTTACTGTTTCTTTGTTTATTGCCATCTTGTTCATCCCTTCTTTCCACATTTGCGTGTTTTTAATTGAAAATCATTACGTAATATTCCTGGTCATCACTGTCTTTCTGAAGAAAAGCTTCCATTCCGTTCAAAGATTCCAGTCTGATTTCGACTGGAACATTTTCTGGCAGATAATTGATTGCTGCTTCATTGACAAATTGAGTAAAGGCAATGATTTCACCTTTCCCATAAAACTGAGTCATGACATTGATCTCTAAATGAACCAGCTGCTCCTCTATATAGTGACTGACACCTGTAATTCCGCTGACATTAGGGAAGAACCCTTCTACTTCAGAGCGGAAATTAGCAAAACTGTTTCCTTCCGCACTCTGCATGCCTTCCAGCGGGAAGACAAGCCGATTTTCATTGATACGATTCCAGCTGTTTACAGAATCGCTGCCACTATCGCTTAATCCTTCAGCGAAATACGTTCCTGGTGCCAAGCTGTCTCGTCTGGACTGCTCAAATAAAGCTACCATGATCGGGACATCGGCCAGTTCTTCCATTTCTCTTAAGTAAGAAACGATCTTATCCGCCATGACCTGTCCTTCTTCAAGCAGCTCATCCAGAGGAATAATCTGTTCCTGATCTCTATTATCACCGTAGTAGTCCACAGAGTTCATTGCAAGACCAATGCTGATGCCGGCCAGTTTAAGGCCATCATCTGTTTGTTCATAAAAGTTATGTTCTAGAATAGAACTTAAATATATGGGATTCCGCTCTTGTGAATCTGCTCCGGAATTGTCTTCGGGATTCAAGCCGAGGTCTTCACTTGCTTCTTCTGTTGTTTCTTCGTTATCCTCATCTTCTTCAACAGGCTCCTGTCTTCTCAGCCAGCTGTTAATGGTTGCGGATGGGATAAATTGTCCTTCCTGGAAAAAATGATCACTCGTTGGAAAATAACGCTGAGCATGACGCATCAAGTCACTTTCGAAAGTTCTCATATTCAAATTGGAATTCAGTCGACGAGTAATCCCTCTCGACTGGCTCGGAGCGTAAGTTCCGTCTTCTCTGACAACAGGACGGTAATATTCAGAATCAATCTGTACTTCTACAATGGATGACTCTTCATCTTGTCCGTCAGCTTCACCTTCTTCAGATATTTCACCATTTTCAGCAAGTGGCTGATTTGGATCGACAGGATCCGGAAAGAATCCACAGGCAGACAGAAACAAAGCACTTGTCAGCAGCATGCCTATTAGCCGTTTATTTTTCACTGACTTCCACTCTCTTTTCTTTTCATTTTTAAATCTCCTCTATTACTGTTGTTTCATCGATAATCGGCACATCCAGACTTTCAGCCTTTGTCAGCTTGCTTCCAGCCTCTTCTCCAGCAATCAGGTAATCTGTATTTTTCGATACACTGCCGGTTACCTTTGCACCTAATTCGATCAGTTTTTCCTTTAACTCGTTTCGTGTAAAGTGTTCCAGCTTTCCTGTAATGACAACTGTTTTATCAGCAAACATGGAATCTGTTTTTACTTCTTTTTGTTTGATCCCTGTATAAGTCATACTTACTTCAGCTTTTTTGAGCTTGTCGATCAGGTCTTCTGCTTCTTCCAGCTCAAAAAACGAATGGATACTGTCTGCTATTTTTTCACCGATGCCTTCGATAGCTCTGATGGATTCCAATGACGCCGCCTTCAGATGATCGATCGATTCAAATTCTTCAGCCAGCAGTCGGGCTGCTTTAGATCCGACATGTCTGATTCCGAGTCCGAATATTAGTCGTTCAAGTGAATTGGACCTTGAAGCGTCAATGGCTTTAAGCATGTTGTCCGCTGATTTATCAGCAATTTTGTCCAGTTCAAGCAGTGCTTCTTTTTCAAGATAATACAAATCGGCTACGTCTTTGACCAAGCCTTTTTCGTAAAGCTGACTCACCACTCGTTCTCCCAGTCCATCTATATTCATAGCATTCCTGGAAACAAAATGGCTCAGTCGTTCTTTAGCCTGCGCACTGCAGGAAGGATTCATACATCTGAGGGCTACTTCGTCCTCAAGATGCATCAATTCGCTGTCACAGGCCGGACAATGTGTTGGAAAGACATAAGGCTCACTGTCCTCACTTCTCTCGTCCACATCTACTTTAATGACTTCGGGAATGATGTCTCCCGCTTTTCTGACCACTGCTGTGTCACCTAGTCTGATATCCTTTTCGATCATGAGATCGATGTTGTGCAGACTGGCTCTCTGAACAGTTGTCCCTGCCAGCTGAACCGGATCCATGATTGCTGTAGGTGTCACGACTCCAGTCCGGCCGACAGACCACACCACTTCACGAATCGTCGTACGGGCTTCCTCTGCCGGAAATTTATAAGCTATAGCCCAGCGTGGGGCTTTGACTGTATAGCCGGCTTTTTCCTGATTGACCAGTTCATTGACCTTGATCACGATCCCATCGATTTCATAGGGAAGTGATGTCCGTTTTTCCTGATAGTCTTCAATGAATGACCATACGTCACTCATCGAATCGAAAACTTTTCGCTCAGGATTGGTCTTCAGACCGAGCTGGTCAAGCATCGTTAATGCAGCATCCTGTGTGTCGACCGGCTGTTCCGATACGTTAGTCAGGGCGTATAAAAATACGCTGAGATTTCTTGACGCCGTAACTTTCGGGTCAAGATTTCTCAATGTGCCTGCAGCAGCATTACGGGGATTGGCAAAGACAGCCTCGCCCTGTTCTTCTCTTTTTTCATTTAATGCAATAAATGATGATTTCGGCATGTAGATTTCGCCTCTGGCTTCAAGCGTCAGGGGCTTTTTCAGTGTCAACGGAATCGATTTTATTGTCCGTACATTAGCCGTGACATTTTCACCCACAGTTCCGTCTCCACGCGTAACTGCCTGCTGAAGTTTGCCGTTCACGTATTTCAGCGAAACAGCCAGTCCGTCGATCTTCAGCTCACAGTGATAAGAATAAGGGGCATCTACTAGTTGAGCGACACGCCGGTCAAAGGCCATCAGCTCGTCTTCTGAAAATGCATTGTCAAGACTGAGCATAGGGGTGTCGTGAGCAACTTTTTCGAACCCTTCCAGCAATGTTCCACCTACCCTTTGAGTAGGAGAATTGTTCTGTATAAGTTCCGGGTAAGCCTCTTCCAGCTCAACCAGTTCGCGGTACAGCTTATCATATTCCTCATCAGGGATGGTTGGCTGATCCAGCACATAATATTCATGACTGTACTGATCCAGTTTGCTGACCAGTTCATCTACACGTATCTTGGCCTGGTCGAAAGATTTCTCATGAGACACCATGCTGATCCTTCTTTCTCTTATTGTATTTATATTACATTATACTTTCTCGATCGGGGCAAAACTGGCCAGAAGCGGCTTTATCCCGATACCTGGAAAAGCGATATCCAGCTGCAGGTCGTCTCCTTTTCCGCTGACCTTCACAACGGTACCGTCACCCCACACCTTGTGCTTCGCCTTGTCTCCAACGGTCCACTCCAGTTTTTCAGCTCCGCTGTTTCCAGTCGGATGCGATGAAATTTTCGGTGGCCTTGCACGTTTTGCAGTTTTAGCAAACGGATCATTGGCACTACCTCCAAATCCCTTGTACATGCCATTGGAGAAAGGACGGATCGTGTTTGATTCTTCACGCTCAACAGCTTCCGCATCGATTTCATCCAGAAAACGGGAAGCTCTATTTGACTGGACACGTCCGTAAAGCGTACGTGTTGATGCATTCGTCAGATAAAGTTTTTCTTCTGCACGAGTGATACCGACATAAGCCAGTCGTCTCTCTTCTTCCATTTCTTCTTCCTCCATCTCTGCTCTGGATAGCGGGAACAGCCCCTCTTCCATCCCGATCAGGAAGACGATCGGAAATTCAAGTCCTTTTGCTGCATGTAAAGTCATCAATGTCAGTTCACTAGTCGGTTCTTCTTCCAGATTATCAAGATCGGAAATAAGTGACAGGTCAGTCAGGAAGTCGATCAGGCTTTTTTCCTCCTGGTCCGATTCGTCATACTGATTAGTAACGGTCAGGAATTCCTGAATATTTTCTACCCGTGTTTCAGCTTCAAGTGTCCGCTCTTTCTTCAAAGTAGGCAGATACTCAGACTTATCCAGCACTTCTTGTGTCAGTTCTGTAATCGACAGAAACTCAGACATTTTGCGGAAATCCTGAATCATCATGGCAAAGCTTTCGACCTTTTTAGCGGCACGTGCCGGCAAGTTGATACTCGTCGCATTGAGCGCAGCATCGTACAGGCTCCAGCCCATTTCTTCCGCAGCAGCTGCCAGCTTGTCGACAGTCGTATTTCCGATGCCTCTTTTTGGTTCGTTGACCACTCTAGCAAAGCTCAAGTTATCTTTAGGGTTCGCGATCAGGGTCAAGTAAGCCAATGTGTCCTTGATTTCTTTACGGTCATAGAATTTATGTCCACCGACCATTTTATATGGGATATTCGTCTTGATCAGCGTTTCTTCCATTACACGTGACTGAGCATTTGTCCTGTACAGCACAGCAAAGTCCCCGTATTCTTTAGTCGGGTCACTTTCCATTTCTTTCTGAATCTGCTGAACGACGTATCTTGATTCTTCGTGTTCATTTCCGCCTCGGTAATAGACTACTTTGTCTCCACCGGCATTGTCTGTCCAGAGGTTCTTCTTCTTACGATTCAAGTTGTTGGATATGACTGCGTTCGCAGCTTTCAGAATGGTCTGTGTCGAGCGGTAGTTCTGTTCGAGCAGAACGACTTTCGCATCCGAGTAGTCCCGTTCAAAGTTCATGATATTTTCCATATCCGCTCCACGCCAGCCATAGATGCTCTGGTCCGCATCACCTACGACACATAAGTTACGCAGTCGACTAGCCAGGAGGTTGACGAGCTTGTACTGAGCATGGTTGGTATCCTGATACTCATCCACGTGGATATACTGGAATTTACTCTGATAATATTCAAGAACATCCTTATGCTCCTCGAACAGTCTGACAGTCAGCATGATCAGATCGTCAAAGTCGACCGTTTCTGACTGTCTCAGTTCTCTCTGATAATGAGTATAGCAGTCAGCAACTATTTTGCCGAAATAGTCGTGCGCTTCGTTGCTAAATGCTGCTGCATCCTGCAGCTTGTTCTTAGCGTTGCTTATTTCTCCAAGAATCGCTCTCGGATTGTATTTCTTCGGATCGATATTCAGTCGTTTAAGTATTTTCTTCATCAATGTGAGCTGTTCAGCTGGGTCAGCTATCGTGAACGATGAACTGTAGCCGATGCGGTCGATTTCTCTTCTTAAAATCCGTACACACATCGAATGGAAAGTCGAAACCCACACTTCGCTTCCGCCATGCTCGACCAGCTTGATTACTCTGCTTTTCATCTCCGACGCTGCCTTGTTCGTGAAAGTGATAGCCAGGATATTCCATGGACTGACGCCTTTTTCCTGAATCAGATAAGAGATGCGGTGGGTCAGTACTCGTGTCTTACCCGATCCTGCTCCTGCCATGATCAGTAAAGGTCCGTCAGTATGCTTGACTGCCTCTTTTTGCTTGGGGTTCATACCTGTTAATATATCGTCTCGCAGTACCACTTTCTTCATCCTTTCAAGTCTTCATACATTGTCTTATTATACAGAAAACCAGGGGCTCTTTCCACACCTCTATCATAGAGTTTGGACTTTCGTCATGTGGTGTTCGCCCCGTGGCAGCACAAAATCCCTTTGCCCGGCATATCCTGTCGGTTAAAGGGATTTTGTGCTTGCTCATGTATGGTGATTTAATTTAGTCAATGCCCTGAATCAAGTTGATCAGAAGCTGGTTGAGTAGAATCCTTACTTCTCGTCTTGCATAAACATAATTGTTTTCTCCAAGCAAATCTGAAATATTCTGATAGTGGGACAGTTTCACTTGACGACTTTCGTTCAATATCATCCGGGCATGACCATCAGCGCCATAAATCGAATGAAGAGTCTGGAGAATCGAGTGATTCATATATAGATTGTCGTGATTTTCCAGGACAGTCTTCCAGAACAGATTTTCCAGCTGTTCAAATTCTCCAGTTTTAGACTTTATAGTCTTTCGCATCTTTTCTGTCAGTATGGAAAAACGTCTGTGAGACAAATCTGTTTCAGACCGTTCCATGCTATATAGGACATGCTGAAACAAAGTCTCCAGATAATATAATCTGTCTTTCAAACCTTTCAAATCAATAGCGGTCTGCGCGACAAACACCCCTTTATTAGGAAGAATACTCACAAAACCTTCTTCTTCCAGACGTAAAAAGGCATTCCTGATAGGCGTGCGACTAACTTCAAGTACATCTGCGATTTCAAGTTCCTTGATCTGTCGTCCCTCAAGCCACTGGCTGGTCGTAATCTGATTTTTTATAAAATCATATGCTTTTTCTTCAACTTTTCTTCTTCGTACCATAAGCCCGTCCTCTTACTCAACAAATTCTCTTAATGTGTCTAGTGTGTCTCCTATATTGTCAGTTTCAATAGTTATATGGCCGCACTCATCAGTTGATGAGCTTCCCCTGTTATCATAAAATGTGTACTGCCAGTCCGGCTTGACTTGTGCCAATGTATAAGCTGACTGAAGATGCTTCTGCTTCACTGACTGCATGATGATTGCCCGGTCAACTGAGGTATCGATTCGCAGCGGCCATCCTGTTACAGCTTTAATGTGTGCATCGTATTGAGAGAAATTCAAGTAATTGAATGTATAATGGCATCCCCGATGTGGGTGTGCGACAATTTCATTGACATACAGTGCGCCACTTTCAATGCTGAACAGCTCAACGGCTATCACTCCTGTGAAGTCCAGCTGTTCGGCAATACTTATGCCGATACGTTCAACTTCTTTTGCAATATCATCACTTATCCGTGCAGGAGCAATTGAATGGTTAAATTCATTTCGTACGTATCTCAGTTCACACACCGGGTAAGTAGACAGTCTGCCCTCCTTGTCTTTGAGGATCCCCAGGCAGAGCTCCTTGTCGGCTGGAATCCATGCTTCAAGCACACACGTTCCATGTTTAAGAAACGGTTCTGCTGAGTCAATGTCACTTTCATCATAAAGGATCAGATGATCCTTGAACCGCTCATCAGCACTGTTTGCTTTAAGTACACACGGAAAGCCGATTCCATTGATGGCTTCTCTTATATCATCGAGCGAGACGATTGTAGCATAAGGTGCGATATTTACGCGCGCTGACTCCAGGAATGCCTTCTGCAGCATCCGATCCTGAGAAACAGATAGGATCTCTTCACCTTGAGGCACCGGAACAGCTCTCATCATCTTTCTAATTGCATCATTGTGGATAATTTCTGATTCATAGATAACTACATTGCTTTTCATTGCAAAATCGAGCAGTGCTTTCTCATCATTCAAATCAGCTTTCAAAAACCAGTCTGAAGCTGATTTTGCCAGACAGTCTGCATCCGGATCGATCAGTCCGACTGTATATCCAAGCTTTTTGGCTGACAAAGCAAGCAGTCTTGCTACACTTCCTCCACCTATTATTCCGATCGTACTTCCCGGTCGAACCCAGTTACTCATGTCACTTCACTCCAATTCTTACTCTTCAACGAACGGACTTTCCTGTGGATTATTCTTCACTTGAGCTTTATTATTTTTCATGCGTTTTGTCCAGAATCCGCCATTGATATACTTAGGTTCGTAAGATATAACAAACGCCTTCGGTTCAATTTCATGAATCAGCTTGTACAAGCCTCTTTCGTTGGAACGCGGAGTGAGGATTTCCAGAACAAACCGGTTGCCTTCAGGTCCGTAGGCTTGAGAAATCGTCACGCCATACCCGTTCCCGCGAATTTCTTCAGCGACATCCCAGCCATTCTCAGGTACGATAGTCGTGACGAGAATATAGCCTAGAGCCAATTTATCTTCTATTTTCATACCAGCATAAATACCAGCTCCGAATCCTACTGCATAGACAATGACATTGAATACATTATCCAGATTGTCCAGCACTAGTCCGAGCCCTACAACATATATGGCAACTTCAATCATGGCTACGAAAGGAGCCACTGACTGGCACCCTTTCATTGTCAGCATCAGTCTCACCGTGCTTAAAGTGACATATACGACATTGATGATAAATATTGCTGCAAGTATTCCCCAATTTAATCCCACTAATCGATTCCCTTTCTGCTTGTGATAATAAGAAAAGCTTCGAGTGCCGTTCAGCCTCGAAAAGAAAATACCTTAGTATCTGTTCGAGCTTCAGCTCTTACAGATATACTTGAGATCAACCGAGCGATAGCGAGTAGATGAAATTTAACCCCGAATTGCTGTGACTCTAGCATTTCCAATGCGTAGAGACAGAGTATCCGGCAGAAGAGCTTCCTGCCCAATGGGTTAATTTATCTTTTTCTCGAGAGGCTGGCACTTTAAGCTAGACACGCAATTAATCTTAACCTTTACAAATTAATAAGAATAGAGGCCAAGACAGCGAATCTGTCTCAGCCTGTTTCAAAGAGTACAGGTGAACGATCCCCTTATGACTCTTCTTCTGCTCCATTTGAATGTTGAGCATCTTCTGTTTCAGTTAATTTTTCAATGATCAGACTACTGATCCTTGATCCTTCCATCTTATCTACAGTCAGACGGAGCTGCTGTACTTCGATATAAGCCGACTCTTCTTCATCTGGAATACTGCCGTACTCTGTGATGAAATATCCTGCAATCGTGTCTACATCCTCAGAGTCGATGGTAGTGTCAAAGAACTCATTAAATTCATCAAGTGGTGTAGCTCCATCTACACTATAATGAATCTCGTCTATTTCTTCAATTAAATTGTTTGACTCATCATACTCATCATCAATTTCTCCAACGATTTCTTCCAGCAGATCTTCAAGAGTAACGATCCCGACAACACCACCATATTCATCGTTCAATATTGCCATCTGATTCTGTGTGCGTTTCATCTGAAAAATAAGATCGTCAATGTAAATCGTTTCAGGAACAAACAGCGGCTCGTTACTGATGGACTTTAAGTCGATCGAATAGAGGGGCTGGTTTTTCGATTCCTTAAGCAGATTCTTGACGTGAACGATACCCAATATGTTGTCTTTGTCTTCAAAGTACAACGGGACCCGCGAATGAGGGGTTTCAAGCATTTTCTGAATATTCTCCTCGTTCGGATCATCATAATCAAGCATGAATGCATCCGTTCTTGGCACCATTACCTCGCGGGCGATTTTATTATCCAGTGACAGAACACCCTTCAGCATTGAAAACTCATCAATATCGATGACTTCATGCTGATGACTGTGTTCAAGAAATGATCGGAATTCGTCTCTGGTGATAGCTTTCTCGTTCATTTTGAAGTTAATCGGCAGGAAGCGTTTAAGGCCTCTCAAGCTAAGATCCATCACCCATACAACAGGTCGCGTCACTGTACGCAGGACATAGACCATACCCGATAGTGCCATGGCTGTCTGGTCAGGATTCTGAGCAGCAATCGCTTTTGGCAGCTTGTCTCCCAGAAGAATAACGATTGGAGTCATGATCAGAGAACTGAACAGGACTCCAGTAGCCAGATTCTCAGTAAATGGAAAATCTGCTGCTGTGAAAATCAGACTCACAAAGTAGACAGCTGCTCCACTGATCAGTAAAGATGAGAGCATCAGGCCCACCTGAATAGTAGTCAGAAAAGCATCCGCCTGATCCAGTATTTTAAGGACGCGATTTGCTTTTTTATTGCCTTCTAAAGAACGCTCAATCATTTTATTGGGATTGATCGAAACAATTGCTATTTCAGCTGCAGACAGTATGCCGTGAACTGCAATCAGACTGATGATGATTATTATTGGCCCAATAAAGGGCTGTATACTCCAAGGGTCACTATTCATAACTTCTCCTTTGTTATTAAAAACCTTTCATACAAAAAACACAGTCAATATATCATATACACATCAGGGATACAACAAGTATTTCATCTTGTCACGAAACTGCCTTAATTGACGGCATAATCTGATATAGAGGGTTTGAGATTATCAAGGAATGTGTCAAACCGGTCAATGACATCTCCACTTCTCTGTCCTTCAAGAAAACCAACGAACGAGTAGGTCTGATCATCTGCATCAAACACATATAAAAAGCCGTTTGTATCGTTTCCTTCTTCTCCAGCGACTTCTGCTGTCCCTGTTTTTGCTCCTGTAGAGTGGCTCACATTCTGAAGTCCACGAGCTGTTCCATTAGGATGCATTACACTCTCTATCAGACCATCCCTTACAATACTGACAGATTCATCAGTGAACAGCTGATCACTATTTTCTCTCTGTTCATTTAACAGAACTGTCGGATAGGTCAGCCGCCCGTTGTTGACGACCGGTGAATAGAATACCAGCTGATGAATGAGGTTCATCAGGACTTGTCCCTGTCCATATGCTGTGTCAGCAAGAAGCGTTTCACCGTCAATGGTATCATCGTTAGCAAACTGTGCTGGTGTCATGTCAAAAGGAAGATCAAGGTTATCTCCAAAGGGGAGTTGATTTAGTGACTCAGTGAAGGCCTCTTCCCCCATATCCAGAGCTTCCATGGCAAAGTAAATGTTATCAGAATAAATTAGAGCTGTTGCGAGGTCGACATCGCTCACACTTTCACTGACTCTCGTAATGCTGTGATTTCCAAAACCTGGAAGATCAGGTGACCACTGCAGGCCTTCGATCCGGTTTGTTTCATCAGGATCGATTCCGCCGTCATCCAGAAGAATAAGAGAGGACAGGATTTTAAAGGTCGATCCGGGAGCGTATCGACTTGTATAGCGATTTACAAAAGGAGTGTTTTCATCATCCATGTAGCCAGAATATTCTTCAGCAGAAATACCTCTCGTGAAGGACTGCGGACTGTATGATGGTGCACTGACTAGAGCCAGCAGCTCACCTGTCAATGGATGCATAACCGCTCCTGCACCCGGTTCATTCTCAAATGAATCGAAGAGGTCTCTTTGAACATCACTGTCTATTGTCAGACGAACGGACTGTCCATTTTGTCGCTCGTTTTCTATGATGACTTCTTTTACTTCGTCACTGGTATCTACTATTGAAATCTTGCCTCCAGTATGTCCTCTGAGCTGAGAGTCAAAGACGGCTTCAAGGCCGGCTTTCCCTACGATCTGTCCGGATGCCAGGGTCGGATCTTCCTGAATGTCTTCAGCCGTCACTTCACCGATATAGCCAACGAGGTGCGCAGCTGCTTCATTTAAAGGATAGACTCTTTCACTGGTACGCTGATACCTTACCCCAGTCACTTCCGGAGTCTCACCTTCCTCAACTACTGTGAACGGCACTAGACTTTCATCTGTCACCCATGCCTGATTCAGCAGGTTCTCAAGATGGTCGACACTGACATCGAATGTCTCGCTGATTATGTCGAGATTAGTCGCTCGCTGGTCCCCTTCTCCAAGAGATGCCGGATACAAGCCAGCCTGATAGGCATCTCCTTCTCCAGCAAGAAGATTGCCATGCCGGTCATAGATCGATCCTCTATCAGGTTCTGTAAAGGACACACGTACGCTGTCCCCTTCTTCCATGCCGGGCAGTATAAGCGAGGGGGCCCACTCAAGTGTTATGTCGTCTTCCGTTTCCTGAATGACTGTCTCATATCTCAAGTCATCCAGACGCCCTAAGACGGTGTCCATGCGAAGCGTGTAAGTCAGTCTATACTGATCTGCTTCTTCATCTAGGAGAATCTCCTGATCCATAACAGCCAGATCATTTGCACCGATCCCCTGAAAAATCGTTTCATAGCGCTCGGCAAGTTCTTCTTCAGTATAATCAGATTCAGATACCGATTGAATTGATAATGTGGAAACAAAAGTATCAAAGTCGGATGCTGTTTTTGCTGTCAGGTAAGAGTCGACTGCAGCCTCCACGTCTTCCTGACGCTGTATCGCCCGCTGCTCTTCTCGCCAGTTTGTATAGACGATCCATCCTCCGACAGCCATAACGGTTCCGACTGCAATCCAGATCGATCGTCTGGTATTCCTGTTCTTTGGTGTTCTTCTGCTATTATTCAACTCAGCAACTCCTTCAAATCAGATTAGTTTTTCTTCTTCAAATCGGTCTTTTTCTCTTTCTCTGTAATCCATCATCTTGCGGCTGAACAGCTCACCATTTGATGGTGGCGTATAGGTTATTGCATTAGCTCCGGCATCGATGGTTTCGAGGATACTTTCATTTGTCGGACCGCCTGTCGCAATGATCGGAATGTCCGGATAAGCTTCTCTTAATTTTCTTACTATCTTGCTTGTTTTTGACGCACCGGATACATTGATGATGTCCACTCCAGCCTTGATTTTCTCTTCAATGTCCGTATACTCAGATACAACTGTAAGTATGATTGGAATGTCGATCACTTCGTTGATTTTCTCAATCGTATCAGTCGGTGTCGGAGCATTGATGACGACCGCTTTACATCCATGAGACTCGGCAAAGAGAGCCATATTAGCTGATCGGATCCCTTGGGTGGTTCCACCGGCTATGCCTGCCATGACGGGTATGGTTGAAACAGATGTAATAGCTTCAATAATCGCAGGATGCGGTGTAAACGGATAGACTGCCATGATCGCATCAGCATCGTTGTTCATGATCAGGGCAATGTCTGTAGTGAACATCAGAGCCTTGAATCGTTTCCCGTTGATCAGGATACCGCTCGATTTTCTGATGACTTCCGGTACTGCGATATAATCTTTGAATAAGTGCGTACGAACTTGCGGATATTTTTTGTCTGTCATAGTATTCCCTCTTTACTATATAATTTTAACGATCATACTGATCAAGATTGTATAATTCGACAATTTCTATCAGTTTGTCAGGATAGGTCGGATCGGTCGCATACCCTGATTTTTTCAGCGCATATGCAGCTTCTCTGTATGTGTCTGCTTCGATCACAGGCCTGTAGAGATCCGGGTTCCAGTTTGTACCCCCGGCAATAAGTTCCGCGTAATCCTCCACTGATTCCTGAAGTGAGTCGTAACTTCTGAATGAGGCCTGGATTTCTACCCAGTCATCTTCATACTCAAGTGTGGCATAAGCTGGCTGGCTTGAAGACCCTTTGATACCGAAATAATTCTGTTCGTTTAAAGCCAGTCCGCTTTGTCCCCAGTTTGATTCAACTATGGCCTGAGCAATGGTGATACTGGGCCAGATCCCGTGAGTTTCCTGCAGAGGCACAGCATATGCTGCCACTGTTTGAATAAACTCTGTTCTGTCTCCAGCAAATCCTTCGCTCTGTTCATCAGTCTGACTGCTATCGATCGAAGAAGCCAGTATGGCTAGAGTGCCTGTAAAGGTCAGAATGATCAGAACCGACCGTTGAAGCAAACTGGTTCGCTTGCGTTTACTTTTTTTCTTTACCACAATCGCTTCTCCTTTATCTCATTCTGCTTCCAGATCCTGTTTTTCAGCAATCGAATACATAAGTGGCCATCACGTCGTGAGTTAGGCTTGTATCAAATTTACTGCCAATACTCGTCCCCTCAATACTTCCAGTTTATTTTACCATAAGTTGTTTTAAGTCGATAGTAAGTGCAGAAGATTATCCTCCTCATTAAATGAAGAGACACCTAGGAAACTATAGATGCTCTATATAAGTGGATTTAGGGTTTTCTCTTTTGAGTTTTCCCTCCACTTATTTTCTTTTTTTAAATTTTTTCACATTTTTATGCTTATTACTTGACTTTTGGTTTTTGCCTAC
>NZ_BAAADA010000189.1:0-26955 GCF_039522005.1 Alkalibacterium indicireducens | reverse complement strand
CGCTAACAGTTCCTACTGCCAAGTCTGTAGTGGACTTTCACCACCAAGTTGTCGCCCATGCCGGGCGCACAAGAAAAAAGAAGAGCATAAATGCCCTTCTTTAAAAGTGAAAGTTTATAAACGATTGTTCAATTCTTTCGCAAGGTCCTCGAAACCAGGTTTTCCAAGTAAGGCAAACATGTTTCTCTTGTACGCCTCTACGCCCGGCTGGTCAAATGGATTGACGCTGTTCAGGTAACCTGATAAAGCTACTGCAATCTCAAAGAAGTAGAACAGGTAACCAAGAGTATAAGCAGACGTATCTGGAATAGTAACAACGAAGTTAGGTACTTCTCCATCTGTATGAGCAAGCAAAGTGCCTTCAAATGCTTTAGTATTTACAAAATCGATTTCTTTTCCTTCCAGGTAACCTAAACCATCAAGGTCTTCTTTTTCGGTAGGAATTGACATTGATTTGGAAGGTTTATCGACTTTAATGACTGTTTCGAACAGATTTCTTCTACCTTCCTGAATATACTGGCCTAACGAATGAAGATCTGTAGAGAAGTTGGCGCTGGATGGATAGATTCCACGCTGGTCCTTCCCTTCTGATTCACCAAATAACTGTTTCCACCATTCAGAAAAATACTGAAGTTTTGGTTCGTAGTTGATAAGCAGTTCAGTGACTTTTCCTTTTCTATATAGGATGTTTCGGAATGCAGCATACTGGTAAGCCAGATTACTGTTTAGATCATCTTCTGAGAAATCACTACGAGCCTGAACTGCCCCTTTCATTAATGCAGTGATGTCTCCACCACCTACTGCTATTGGAAGCAGACCAACAGCTGTCAGGACAGAAAAGCGTCCGCCCACATCATCGGGAATGACAAACGTCTCATACCCTTCTGCATCTGCAAGAGATTTAAGTGCCCCTTTTTCTTTGTCTGTCGTCGCATAGATTCTTCCTTTAGCTTCTTCTTCCCCGTACTTGTCGATCAGCAGGCTCTTGAAGACTCTGAATGCTAAAGCAGGTTCTGTAGTAGTTCCAGATTTAGAAATCACGTTGACAGAAAAATCCTTATCTCCAATTACTTCTATTAGATCACTGATGTAAGTAGAGCTGATATTATTTCCGGCAAAGAATATTTGCGGAGCGCCTCGGTTTTCGCTGTTTAACTCGTTGTAGAAGGAATGTGTAAGGAAGTCCAAAGCCGCCTTAGCTCCAAGGTAAGATCCCCCGATTCCAATAACGACTAAAACGTCAGAATCTGATTTGATTTTCTGTGCAGCTTTTTCTATGCGAGCAAACTCTTCTTTGTCGTAGTCTACAGGCAGATCGACCCAACCTAAAAAATCATTTCCTGGACCAGTCTTCTCCTGAATCATCTTGTGCGCTGCATTGACTTGCGGCTGCATGTTTTTCAGTTCGTCTTCATTAATAAATTGTCCAACCACTTTTGAGTAGTCAAAATTGATTTTAGTCATATTATCATCCTCCAAAATTGATTAATTTGCTTATATAAGTAGAAATTGCGGAACACCAGAAATTTTCCATTGTTCCAATGTGGTGATCACGTTTTCTGAATGCACCCATGACAGATCCGTATTTTCGGTTAATAAGTCATCGGGGCGGTCGAGGTCGTCGTTTTCATAAATGAAAACGAACAGTGGGATTCGATTGTCGTCTACGATGGCATTAGTCAGCTCATTCAGTTCAAGCTTTTCAATGTTCAGATTGCTTACTTGCTTAAGCCTGTCGATTACACTGGCAAGGCCTGTTTGTTTGGGCTTTACAGTTGTTGCTAAAAAAGCAAAGCCTTCATCTTCTTTCCTTACAAGGAACACATACCGTCCATTTTCATCTTTTACAAGAATCGTACATGCAACATAATGATTTTCTTTCATCAAGTTTATTAACACCTTTCTAAGCAAATAATCAGTCAGCCGTTTCTTTCGCTGTTCTTTTGTGCATCTATTTCATTCAGTGCCTGCTCTACCCACTTTGGCAGCTTGTCTTCGATCGACTTAAATCCGATTCCAGTTTTCTTCCCATAGCGGGCAATGTTACGCTTGTTTGAAAATGGATGGAATTTAGGTTTATGCAGACTTCTTAGTGACAGGCTGATTTTCCCGGAATATTCGTCAATATCCATAATGATGACATCCACCATATCTCCTTTATTGATGACATCGGAGATGCTTTTGATATATCCGTGTTTTAATTCAGATATATGTATGAGGCCATGTGTTTCATCATCTATCGCTACAAACACGCCATATGGCTGGATTCCAATGACTTTTCCTCTAACTTTTTGTCCTATTTTGTACACCATGAATTCCCCTCTCCGTCATCATGGTTTTCATGAAATCATTCTTTAGTAGTATAGCATGAAATGAAAGATATTGGAAACTATCTTCTTTTAAACTCCCCTTGCATTTAGCCTATATTTAGCTAATACTATGGGTAAAGACCATTAGAGTGATGTTATGAATTTTGACAAAGCGATTGACCGTCATACAACTGGGAGTGTCAAGTGGGATTTGACAGAACAGTTATTCAGCAGTCAAAATACTTTGCCAATTTGGGTGCCCTATATGTACTTTGATAATCCTGAACCAGTCCACGATCAAGATTTAAAAAATCGCTTCGTCTCTGTTCGGTATCAGTTACGGCCAAAACGTCAAATGTTTGGTGCGGCTGAGTTTTGCAGTACCCAAATCCATACTCAGAGGTGGTCTGAACAGAATCAGGAAAGTAATTGAACAATAAGAAAAAGTCCCTTCAGGAATATGAGCCTCTAGTAAAGTGACGGCCGTATACCTGATGGGACTATTCGTTATAATGCGCGTTGAGCGAGTATGAGACAGCCAGTAATGCCGGCATCATCTTTCAGTTGTGGTGAGACGATGTATTCTTCCATATCGGGGGTCTGTACATAGTCATTCATCAGTCGTATGAATTTGTCTCTGATGAGCGGGAAAAGCTGAGCCTGTTTCATGACTCCTCCGCCTAAAATAATTTTCTCAGGACTAAGTGTCAACGTATAACTCATTAGCGCCTGGGCAAGGTAGTGAGCTTCAATCTCCCAGACTTGCTCATTATTCGTAAGCTCCTGAGCTTTCTTCCCGTAGCGTTTTTCTACAGCCGGTCCTGCGGCGAGCCCTTCAAGGCAGTCCCCATGATAAGGACAGTGCCCTTCGAAATGATCTTCAGGATGTTTTCTGACAAGGATGTGTCCCATTTCAGGATGACCAAATCCTTCTAAAGGTTCTCCTTTGATCACTGCCCCGCCACCTACGCCGGTTCCTACAGTAAGGTAGAGACAGGACTCTTTTCCCTTGGCAGCACCATAGGTCAATTCACCTAAGGCCGCAGCATTTACGTCTGTGGTCCAGCCCATTGGAACAGAATACCTTTCTTTCATCACACCGATAAAATCTGTGTTTTCCCAGGCCGTTTTTGGGGTAGATGTGATGTACCCATAAGTCTCTGATTTTATGTTGACATCTATTGGGCCAAATGACCCGATTCCGATGGCGCTGACGTCGTACTGATCAAAAAACTCGAACACTTTCTCAAACGTTTGTTCCGGAGTCGTGGTCGGGATCGACTGTCTTTCTAAAATATTGAACTCATCATCGCTGACGGCCAATACAAACTTCGTTCCTCCAGCTTCTATTGCACCTAACATGTCATGCCTCCTAAACTTATAAAATTACTGATTGAATGGCCCCTGTTAGTCTTGGATCGTGACCGTTTCAATGATGATATCTTTATTAGGTTTGTCCATTGCGTTTCTTTCTACATTCTGGATCGCTTCAGCTACTTCGTATCCTTCAATGACATGACCGAATACAGTGTGTTTCTGATCAAGCCAAGGGGTTCCCCCGTTTTCCTTATATGCTTCAATGATTTCTTCCGGGAATCCTGCACCTTCTAGTTGAGAAACCATTTGTGCTGGAGTATCGCTCATAGTCACGATGAAGAACTGACTTGAGTTAGTATTTGGTCCTGCGTTAGCCATAGACAGTGCGCCATTCAGGTTGAACAGCGATGGACTGAATTCATCTTCGAAGTTCCCTCCAAAAAAACTTTCACCGCCCATTCCGCTTCCAGTAGGGTCTCCACCTTGTATCATAAAATTTGGAATGACACGGTGAAAGATGACACCGTCATAGTATCCTTTTTTTGATAGTCCGACAAAGTTTTCTACTGTCTTAGGTGCCTCTTCAGGAAAGAGCTGAATAGTGATGTCTCCCATGTTGGTTTTAACTACAGCTTTTGGTCCAGTTACCTGATCCAAGTTTAATTGTGGAAATTGAGTCATTCGTATTCCTCCTAATGTTTATCTCTATTTAGTGTACCGCAGTTCTGTTGGATTGCCAATAACTTTCTAATTGTAACACTTTTTAATCATCATCAGTATTTATTCATGTTATTATTAAGAAGGTTTCTATTTTAATCAAAGGAAGATTTTCATGACACTATTTAACAATTATCCATTGGTAGCTGCTTTTTCAGCTATTATTATTTCTCAGATCATCAAAGTCCCTGTTGCTCTATTATTAAACCGGCCATCATCAGTGGCACTTGCCACATCGACTGGTGGGATGCCGAGTTCTCACTCGGCAGGAGTAACTGCCCTGATAACGAGTATGATATCAGAATACGGCATTCAGTCTCCATATGTAGCTATTGCCGCGACATTCGGGGTCATCGTCATGTTCGATTCCATGGGGGTCAGACGCCAGAGTGGTGAACATGGTATTCTGATCAATGAACTGCTAGCTGATTTCGAAAATTTCAGAAAAAAGTTCACTCATCAGACTCAGGAAGAGATCGAAGCAATGAAAGAAGAAAGGCAGTCCAGGGAATATCTTGGACACAAACCGATTGAAGTCTTTTTTGGTATTCTTTCAGGTGTCGTGATCGCTTTGTTGATTGGCATGCTATATTGATCTACAGTTATATTATGGAGGGTTTGTTTTGAATCTGTCAGAAGAACTATACGATATCACTATTATAGGCGGTGGGCCTGTAGGCATGTTCGCAGCTTTCTATGCGGGTATGAGAAATGCAAAAACTAAACTGATCGAATCACTCCCTGTACTGGGCGGACAAGTCTCCCTCCTTTATCCGGAGAAAACTATTTATGATGTAGGAGGATACGCAGGTGTTACCGGAAAAGAACTGGTTCATCAGCTGACCGCGCAGATGCAGCACTTCGACCAGACGATTTGTCTTGATGAAAAAGTACTGACCATTGACAAACTGGACGATCAGCTCTTTAAATTAACGACCAATAAAGGCAGTCATTTTTCTAAGACAGTGATCATTACAACTGGTCAGGGCTCCTTCAGCCCGAGAACCTTATCTCTTCCCAATGCAGAAGTTTTCGAGGAAGCTAATCTGCATTATATTGTCAAAGATCTGGAGCAGTATAAAAATAAAACTGTTGTCATATGCGGCGGAGGGGATACAGCAGTTGACTGGGCACTGACCCTGGAGCCCATTGCCAAAAAAGTTATTCTAGTTCATAGACGAGAGCGGTTCAGGGCCCATGAAGGCTCTGTGGAGATGGTAAGGTCTTCCAGTATTGAGGTCCTTACTCCTTATGTCCCTCACAATCTCGTGGAGGAAAACGGGCAGCTTAAAGCCGTGGAATTTAAAGAAACACGAGGAGAAGACACGTTCTCTGTCGATCTGGATTATTTCATTGTCAATTATGGTTTCGTCTCTTCACTGGGACCAGTAAAAGACTGGAATATCGCTCTTGAACAGACCGATATCGTCGTCAATTCAAAAATGGAAACATCCATTGAAGGAATTTATGCTGCAGGTGACAGTACGACCTTTGATGGCAAAATAAAGCTGATTGCCACGGGTTTCGGAGAAGCCCCTTCTGCAGTCAATCATGCGATTCATTCCATTTATCCAAATGAACATGCTCAGCCAATCCAAAGTACAAAATTAACTTTTGAAGATTAATAAACACTAATAAGGAGGAGTCAAAATGGTTCAATCAGGTTCAGAACTGCATAAAGTAGCTTTAAAGAGGTTAAAAGACAGAGGTGTGACTCTGGAAGAGATCGCCGAACTGGTTTATGATCTTCAGAAACCTTATCTCACAGAAATTGCTATGGATTTATGCTTGGATAATGTTCAAGCTGTCATCAGGAAACGAGAGGTTCAAAATGCCATTCTGACTGGAATAGAGCTTGATGTATTATGCGAAGAAAACAAATTGTCTAGTCCCCTTCAGGAAATCATCAAAGAAGATGAGGGGCTGTATGGAATTGATGAGATTCTAGCGTTATCCATTGTCAACGTGTACGGCTCCATTGGTTTCACCAACTACGGGTTTCTAGACAAGACTAAGCCAAAAATCATCAGTCGACTGGATAATCACAAGAATACACAAGAAACCCATACATTCCTGGATGACATCGTCGGTGCAATCGCTGCGGCTGCAGCAAGTCGGGTTGCACACGATAATCCTGAAATCTCAGATATTATGAAATAACAGATAAAGACCGGTCCCTCACATAAAATCTGCCAGATAGGCAGACTCATGTAAGTGACCGGTCTTTTTAATTGAATGCACGTTTTTTGCTGTACCAGTACATCCCGATGAATGCTCCTTCTATGAGAATGAAAAATAGAATGAAGCAGTACATAAAGAATTCCTGTGGAAGTGCCAGGATGATGGGATCCGTAGCGGGATTGAACAGCCAGTCATCGTTGTTGAAGAAAATCTCGTGAAATAAAACGAACATTCTGTCAAAGTTTACTGCCAGAAAGAAAAGCAGCGCAGGCGGAACCAGACTTGCAATGAAAAATGGTCTCTGGAGTGTCCAGATCATTCTGTTTCTTTTAACGTATCTCATGTAAAAGAAACTGGTCACGCTGGAAATGATCAGAATCCCGTAATTGATGTAAAAGAGAATCTTGACTTCCCAGAAATGAAACAGTCCGCTCTCTGAACTCGGAAAATCCAAAAACTCCAGTTCAGTGATCCAAGGAAAATGGAGATACCTTAGGAGTACGTAGTAATTGTCCATGATTGCTTCGTATGTCATATTCAACCGTTCAGGTAAATCATGAATTCTGACAGTCAGCTGGTAAAGGGGAGTAAACAAGATGACCACCGCAATACTTGCAGTGATGATCAGGAGAATCAGACTCGTTACTCCTCCTGCTTTTCTTAGAGCATTCATTCTAAACACTCCAATCATCCAAGGTGTCTATCACAAAAGTCGGCTCATCAGCAAACTGGTCGAGATCCTCTTTTGACGTAAAGCCTGTGAGTACCAGAAGCGTATCAACTCCATTGTTGATACCTGCGAGGATATCCGTTTCATAATTGTCTCCGACCATCAGAACCTCATCACGGTTCAGACCTATTTTCTTAAGTGCTGATTCCATAATGTAACTCTCCGGCTTTCCAATAAAAGTCGGTTCCACTCGTGTCGATTTTTCGATGAGAGCGACTAGAGAACCAGCTCCAGGTACGAGCCCCAATTCATTAGGCAGGTTCGTGTCTTTGTTAGTTGCAATGAATGAAGCCCCATTCTGAATGGCCAGACTGGCAATCATACATTTTTCATAGGTCAACTCTCTATCCAAGCCGACGACTACATGATCGATATCCTCTTCGACAATCTCACATCCGACCTGTTCCAAGGCTTCGATCAGGCCCTTCTCTCCGACAACAAACACTCTGTTGCCTTCCAGGTTCTTAACATAATCAGCTGTGGCCAGGGAACTGGTGTAGACTTCCTCTGCTTCTGCGGGAACATTGAACTGGGCTTTCAATTTAATTGCCACTTCTTCCGGACTGCTGGTAGAATTGTTAGTCAGGAATATATAAGGGGTCTGGCTCTTCTTAAGTTGACGGATAAAGCGCGGGGCCTGTTCGATCGGTTCTTTTCCCTTATACATAGTGCCGTCCAGATCGATAAGGTATCCTTTATAATTGTTGTCAGTCATTTGGAAACTCCTTTACTTAATTACTTTTTCTTTCTGATCTGAAAACGCGTGCTACCCTTTTCATTTTTCACTTCTTTTACATTTTCAGTCTTTTTTGTATTGGGCTTGCTTTCAGTCCGGTTCTTTTTAGTGAAAGACTTTCTGTCTGCCTTCTTTTTAGTCGGCTCACTTGCTTTCTTTTTCTGTGAGTCACGTGATGGCTTTTTCGTTGACTCTTTTGCAGCCTTAACTCCAGTAGACTGGCTCTGTTTTTGTCCGGAAGATTTTCTTCTGGACTTATCTGATCTTCTCTTCTGAGGTTTTTTCTGAGTCTGCTTGAAGTGAGGATCCGGGTTAGGATACGACCGCTGTTTCTTCTTCGTTTCAAGACTCTCAAGAACAAAATAAGCACAGCCGAAACTGCAGTATTCACTCAAGTAGTCTTCTAGGTGACCGATTTTCATATCAATTGGTGCTTTTTTGTTGCTGTCGTGATAGAACCCTCTTAATCTTAATTTGCCATATGACATATCTCCGACGATAAAGTCATATTTTTCCAGTAGATCAGTGTATCGGTCCTCAAGCAGTTCCAGATCAAGCGCATCTCTGTAATTTTCTTTGATTGTATACCTGTCACCGGCAATCTCAAGTGTTTCGGTATCAAGTTTTTTCACTACTTTTTCATCCGTTTTGACCAGTTCATCAATCTTATCCTCAGTGCCTGGTCGGCTAATATTCTTTTCTTTATTGTCTGTCACGATGATTCTTCCCTTTCATCTAATAAATTCGAAGTCTGGTGTGCAATGTAATTACCGACGATTGTTCTTAAGAAATCGGGACTGATTATTCTAACAGAGGCCTGTGCCTGAAGTTCCGGAAAGAAAGGAACATAAAGAAAATAGTCAACTGTGATCAGTTTATACTGTCTGTTCTGATCAAGTTCTTTTCCATTGATATAGATGCCCTCTTTGTTCTTTTCTATTCCCTGAAAATAAAGATCTCCAAATATCTTTCCTCTAAATCCGTATCCTTTAACAGGCAATATTTTCAACTTTTCTCTCTGCTGCTCCATTTGATTGAGCAGTCGCCTGAGGCTGTTTCCGTTCATGCTTACCTCGACTACTCTCATCGGGTGCGGAAGAACTTCATGCAGCTGCCTCCTGTTGATCAGTCCTTTGGGAAGCGACTCTAAAAAAAGCCCTGTATTGACCACAGCGATGTTCGTCTCGCTCAAACTGGTCATAGCTGCAAGCGTCAGTGAAATCAGATTCGGTTCTGCAACTTGCTCTTTGTTGAGTGGATGATTCATTTCCCCAAGAACTTCATGCTCCAGCATCCTGTTTCCTATTCTGTAAAGTTCGTTCATGTCCACGTGTTCATCTGGAACCGGATCAACTTGTGAACGGACATCGATTACTTCAGCAGTCATGAGTATCTGATTGTCTTTACCGTATTCTAACGTAATTTTCCCTATATGCGTACCAAATTTTCCAGCACCGGCTATCAGTGTGCCTTCGATCATTTCACCTTCCGGCAGCAGATGGTGGGTATGTCCCCCCATGATTACAAGCACTTCGGGGTAGCGTTCAGCTATCTCCCTGTCAGTGGGCAGGCCAAGGTGGCTCAACAGAATAAATCCGTCTACCTTGTTTCTGTATGTCCTGACCAGTTCATCAAGTACGTCGAAAGGGTCCTCTACATTCCATCCCAATGAGTCATAACTCATCGGCAGTGGAATGGTCAGACCGACTAGTGCAAATGTATGCCCGCCATTAGTTTCGAGCAAAATAATTTCTCTTGCCCAGTCCGGTCTGCTATTTGTTTCTTTATCTTTTAAATTGGATACGACCACTTCATATCTAGCTTCGGAAAACAAGTCATTAAGCTGATCTTTAGTGTTTCCGATTCCCTCATTGTTTCCTATAGTCACAGCATCGTAAGATCCATCATGAAGCAGCTCCGCAATTGCTTTCCCGTTAGTTGCTTCGGTCAGAGGATGGACTCGATCTGTAGCATCTCCGTCATCAAAAACATATACTGTTTCCTTTTTACTCATCAGCCTTTGTTTCTCCTGAGTCAGATAGCGTGCTATTCTGGGCCAGTAAGAAAGCTGAGAATGAATATCGTTTGTATGATAGATCGTAATCTTTTCCATTGTTTCTCCTCCAGCTTTATACTATCACATTCGACCCCAAACTCCTATTTTTGAGTGATTTCAGGGGTGAAATGATACAGCTGGTTCTTTGGTCCTTTTCAGTGACCAGCTAATTTCCCTGGTCTCCTTTTCGAATGTCAGTGCTCTGTAATACGCATCATGATAATAAAGAAACGTCCATCCTTCTTCCAGTCCTCTGTTGATCCAAGTCTCTTTAGCTTCGATGGAATCGAGCGGATGGTCATCAAAGGCAGTGACCCATAACGGGTTGAGATGTGCATGTGTAGGGAAGACATCCGATAAATGTACTGCAACCTTATTTCCATCCGTAATTTTAACCAGACATTGCCCTGGACTATGACCTCCTATATGTATCAGTTCGATTCCTTTTCCTACTTCAATCGAATCATCGAAACAAGTTATCTGAGAAGCGATCGCACGCCAGTTATCTTCCCAATATGTTCCGCTCGTACGTTTGGAGGGATGCTGTATAGCTTCCCATTCCCTGCTCTCAACGAAAACCTGCGCATTTGGAAACATTGGTACTTTCCGACCGTCGACATCTTTCACTAAGCCGGTAACATGGTCGAAGTGCATATGGGTCATGAGCACTCTGTCAATGTCCCCTGGTTCAAATCCGAGTAAAGCCAGGTCTTCTTCTATGGTCGATTCTTCATAGGCGCCGTATATCATCTTCTGTTTGTCCGAGAGTCGACCCCTACCGATCCCTGCATCAATGAGTGAAAGCATGCCATTTTTTTCAATGAGCATCGGTTCAGTCACGAGTTCGATCTGATTTTTTTTATTGCACGGGTAGCGACGGCTCCACAAAGGTTTAGGTACCGGTCCAAACATGGCACCTCCATCCATCATGGTCACTCCTCCGTTTAACCAGGTTATTTTAGTGGATCCAATCGTCAGCGAGTCCATAGCCTCATCCTTTCTTTACATCAGCGGGGCAAATAGTCTAAGTACACTTTGCGTCAGACGACTGACAGGAGACTGATTTACCGTTTGATCAGTCATCAGCTCACTGGACCTGATCGTTTCGTCAAAATCTTTTCTAATGTCATGCATGATTGTCCCCCCAAATAACATTACTGCATTCTCAAAATGGAGGTACAAGCTTCGGTAATCAAAATTGATGGTGCCGACAAGTGCTACTTCATCATCCACAAGAACAGTCTTTGCATGCATGAACCCTGGTGTATACTCATATATACTGATGCCTGCCTCTATCAGTTCAGAGTAGTAAGACCGTGTGGTCATGTGTACGAGATACTTATCCCATTTCTTAGGCGTAATGATTTTTACATCGATTCCACTTTCGGCTGCCAGTATGAGCGCAGTTTCAAGATTTTCATCCAGTATTAGATAGGGTGTGTAAATATGCACCGATTCTTTTGCAGCATGTATCATTTTAATCAATACATGTTCACCAAAGTTTTTCTTGTCAGTCGGACTGTCAGAGAAGGGCTGGACATAATAGGTTGAATGAGCCTTACTTGTACTGGTCTCCCAGTTAACCGGTTTAAGGCTTTTTAAATCTTCAGTATCTATATGATCGTCCATAGACTGCCATAACTGAAGGAAAATGAGTGTCAGCCCCCAGGCTCCTTTCCCTGTCAGCTTGATCCCATTGTCTTTCCAGTGACCGAACCTCTCGATTTCGTTGATATATTCATCAGCTATATTTATTCCACCAGTAAAAGCTACTTTTCCGTCGATTGAAAGGATTTTTCTATGGTCCCGGTTATTTTGCGAAGAGGTAATAATCGGATGGAATGGGTTATATATTCGACAACTGATTCCCTTTTCTTCCAGCTGCTCTTTCATATCGGAAGGCAAGGTAACGAAACTGCCAATGTCATCATACATGACACGGACATCTACTCCCTGTTCTGCCTTTTCAACCAGCAAGTCCAGAAGTTTTCCCCACATCTTACCTTCTGCCACAATAAAAAATTCAAAAAATATGTAGGACTCTGCTTTACTGATTGCCTCCTGCATAGCCTCAAAATATGATTCTCCAATCGGATAATAGGCTGTCTCAGTATGATCATAGACTGGAAATCCACCAGCATATGTCAGATAATGCATGAGTCTTCCATGATGAGGAAAATCAGTTTTCGCTTCGTTTAAAACTTGCTCCTCATGTCCAGCAAATGAGAAATGAACCTGGTAAATCTGTTCGAGTTTTGCCTGCAGCTTTTTTGTCTGTGTCTGTCTGTTAAATATCAAGTAAAATAATGTGCCGTATACAGGAAAAATCAGGACTTGCAAAATCCATGTAATTTTATAAGCTTCTTTTCCTTTCTTCCAGACAACATGAAGAGCTACACCTATAGACAGTATGGTAAACACTGTCTCCAAGAAAATGGAATGGACCATCGATTGGTTAACTACGAACCCGAAAATCGCAAATTGAATAATAATTAATAACGCCAATATGACTCTTCTCTTAAATAATTGCATCAACCATTTTTTTCTCAAGTTTTTCACTCCTTCGTCCTCTGTTAAGCCTACCTTTTTTCTTCAGGTTTGTCACTATCTCAATAAGGGTTTTTATAAGCTTTCATATGTATATTCCATTTATGCTGATCTTTGTAGGACTGTTCAGATCTTATCATTCCCGTCTTTCCCTACCATTTCATATCGATATCGTCAGCTTAGATGCCTTTTCTTCATCTTTAACGTGATGAGTGAAGGTGTCTTTTCTTATAGATAAGAGTTTTGAATGACCGCTTAAAAATTATAATGAGGTAACCGGACGGACCATGGTATTGACATTTCCTCTATTCTCTTCTAGAGTAATATAAGATTGAATGAATTAAGGAGTCCCTATGCCAAAAAAATATTACGCAGTTAAAAAAGGAAGACAGACAGGTGTTTTCACAACTTGGAGCGATGCTCAAAAAGTGATTTCAGGCTTTTCAAACGCAGAGTTTAAGTCATTTACGACTAAATCTCAGGCCGAGAATTATCTGAAGGGATCAGATTCCCCTCCTGTTGAAGAAACCCCTGAGACAGTCATTGCATATGTAGATGGATCATTCGATAAACGGGCAAAAAAATACAGTTACGGTGTAGTCATGATTAAAGATGGAAAAGTGTTGGCTGAACTGGCTAATGCTGCAGATGATCCGAAGTATGCTGAAAGCTTTCAAATTGCAGGAGAATGCTTTGGGGCCTTAAATGCCATAAAATGGGCAGTCAGTCATGGCTATAAATCGGTCATCATTCATTACGATTATCTAGGAATTGAAATGTGGGCTACTGAAAGATGGAAAGCCAATAAAACAGTCTCTAAAGATTACGTCACCTACTTCAAGAAATACGCTCAAGAAATCAATGTCCATTTTGTAAAGGTTAAAGCTCACACCGGCGTTCTTTACAATGAACGAGCTGACCAGTTGGCTAAGCTTGCACTTAAATAGATACCCGGACTGAATAACAATAGATTCATCGATGGATCACAAAGATGAGCCTATAAAAACCGTCAAACTAAGGAATTATCCTCCTGATCTGACGGTTTTTTTATCTGTTTCGGTTCCAGTTTCTTACAGTTCGTCAATTCGACTCATGTCTTCATCAGAAAGTGTGAAATCCAGACTTTCCAGATTAGCTTTCTGGTTTTCAGGGTTATGCGATTTAGGAATCACGATCACGCCGCGCTGGGTCTGGTAACGCAGAAGAACTTGTCCCCAGGTTTTATTATAAGTTGTGCCTATGTCCCCCAACACCTCTCTATGCGCCTCAGAGGTTTTCATTGGTCCCCAGGCTTGCGGTCGGATATCTTCCTTAAACATGTACTTTATCCATTCATTGTTCCATTCAGTCGGATTGGACTTGATCTGGTTCACTGCCGGCTTGACAGTAGCAAAAGCATCCAGGCGTTTCAAATCATCGATTGAAAAATTAGATACCCCGATTGTTTTGATTTTGTCTTTTCCGACGTACTCTTCCAGTACTTCCCAAGTCAGACGCAGTTTCTCTTCATCTTCAATAGGTTTATGGATCAGGTACAAGTCGATGTAATCTGTCTGCAAGTTTTCAAGACTTTGATCGAGTGTCTTTCTAACTGCCTCTTTATCTTTGATATACTGATCATCTGCCGGAATTTTAGTTGTGATAAAAAATTCTTCACGAGGAATGCCGCTGTCTTTAATCGTTTTGCCCACACCTGCTTCGTTGCGGTAGGAGATGGCAGTATCGATCAGACGATACCCTAAATTGATTGCAGACTCAAGTGCAGAGAAGTCGCCATTCAATTTACCATTGTAATCATTGTTTTCTTTGCCGTAAGTATTTGTTCCTGTCCCCAAGTATGGGATGGATAAACCATTATTCAGCCGAACTTTTTCCAATGCTATCTCTCCTTCATTTCCATATTTACCTTTATAGTACCTGTCTTTACAGGTCGATTTCAAGTAATTGTTTCTTCAATGCCTTCATTTCTGTATTGTCCAGTGTAATTCCCTTTCCCATCTTCAAGTGATCCGGGCTCCAGTCTCTAATATCGAACTTAGCTGGTCTGTCGTTCCAACTAACCAGATTCAGTTCTTTCCTCCAGCCTTTGGGATTCTCTGACAAGACAGCTAAGTGCTCAAGTACTTCAAAATTTAATTGACTCATTTCTTTAGACTCCTTTCAAAATAGCGTCCGACTTCATCGGGGTGATGGGCATCTGAACCGAATCTAAGCGGGACAGCTAGTTCGATTGCTTTTTTAACCAGGACTTCCGGTGGGTACGTCTGCTTGTGATAAGGCTTGTCCAGTCCGGCGAAATTGTAATCCATCCGGTAGCCCTTTTCTTTAATACGTTCGAGTACCTTGATCCAGTCGATCGTGTCGACCTGGTCGTACGCTTTCTCAAACTTATTGATCAGCGTAATATGACCGATCGTTTTAGGGGTCAGTTCCCCGTATGGCTCGGCAAGTGCTTTATAAAGAGTATCTTCATATTTACTGACTAATGTATCATACCCGACTTCACTGATTTTTTCTAAAAATGCATCCTTGTCGTAATCGATACAGAAATATTCTTCATTGCTCAATCGGATCATATGAACACTGAGTATGGAATGAGGAACGAAATCGGAATGTTTCTTCAGAAACTCAAGTGTCTCTTCTTCTTTCCCTTCAATATAGTCAATTTCAAACCCTATATTAATGATCAGCTGATCCTTATATTTTTCCTTCAGTTCCTTTCCCTCTTTAATATAAGCCTCTACATCTTCCCAGGACATAGCACTGTCATTCTCAGGAGTCGGGTCATCGATGACCAGAGGGGCATGTTCTGTAAAGGTCATTTCCTTCAATCCTTTACTGATGGCTGTCTTTACGTATTCTTCCATTTCAGCATCCGAACCGTGCGGGCAGTACTGAGTGTGTATATGACTATCTGATAACATAAGTCCTCCTTATTATAGGTGACAACAAAACAGCTTTCACATTAACTAATTTTATGTTAGTATTTTTTCATTACGTGATTTAGATACTCCTATTGTATCAAATCATTAAAAAAAGAGAAATGAGGAAACGACTAATGCTATTCGAACAGAATAACCAGCATATATTGGATAAAAAACATCAAGAATGGGAGTTTCTCCATCATTTCCACCATCTCGGTTATGACCTGCTCGACCTCTCGATCCTCGAAGAATTTCGCTGGGACAGTTTGTCACCAGATGATTTAAAATCAATGACTAACCGGTATACCTGGCAGGCAAACGACTCCCTTCTATCAATCAGAAGCGACTGGACGGATGCCATAGTCAGATACCGGAAAAAATACAAATTAAAAACTGATAAAATAGCTTATTCCGGTCCAGTTTATTCCTATAACAAGGAACGCATGCAGTTCGGAATGGAGATTTTCTCAGAAGATATCGATACACAGCAGTCGTCAATGAAAGATCTGCTTGATTATCTACAGACTCATCTTAAACAGACGGTTTCAGTAGCAGTGATCAGTCACTATTCTCTATTAAAAAGACTACTGAGTAAAGATGAACTTCAAGATCCGGAAGTCAGACATCTGTTGAGAGAACGTAACCTGGATGGACTGACTAAGTATTTAGGTCAAACTCATCCTGTCGTTCAACTGATGAGCCAGCCGGTTCCTGACCAGCTCCATTTCGCCAGAGACCAGTTTCCTGACCTGAAAGACCCAGTCAATGAAATTATCAACTGGCGTAATGCACTGGAAGAAAAAAATATCCCGATAGTTTACAGTGACTTATTCTCACTTCCGGCTCAATCGTACTATAAGGGGATTTTTCTGCAATTCTATACTGATCAGACTGTAGAGCCGATCGTTACCGGCGGACAGTATTCCAGTCCGACAAAAGCCTTTGGAATGGCGATCAACCTGACAGACTTAACATACTAAACCGTTTTGTGAAGGAGCAAGAGATGATTACTATAGCTTTATCAAAAGGAAGACAGCTGAAAGACTTTATAGCATTTTTAAAAAGCATCGACATGACCAACTGGAGCGATGCACTCGAATCAGTGTCAAGAGAATTAGTTGTGCACACCGACTCAGTGAGATTTCTTCTGGTCAAAGGTGAAGATGTTCCAGTTTATGTGGAAGAAGGCGTCGCTGATCTGGGCATAACAGGAAGTGATGTCCTGTACGAACAGAACAGACACATCAATAATCTGATGGATCTGCCGTTCGGCTACTGCCACTTTGCACTGGCAGCTAAAGAACCTAAGGATGTCTATCCAGTTGTAGCTACAAAATATGTACAGTTTACTCAAAATTACTTTGATTCTATTATGCAGCCTGTTAAAATAATCTATCTAAAAGGTTCAGTTGAGCTGGCCGCGACAATCGACATGGCCGATGCCATCATGGATATCGTTCAGACAGGTACGACTCTAAGAGACAATGGTCTTGAAGAACAGATTCGTCTTGATGACATCAATGCACGCCTTATTTCAAACAAGCATGCATTCTTTTCTAAGAATACTGAAATACAGTCAATCATCAATCAATTCAAAAAAGTAGGTGCTTAGATGTACACAGCTCAGTCATTTAAAGATAAATTTAAAACGATCAATAGTGTGGACTGGACGAAAACGCAATCGGTCATGGATATTATCCAGTCTGTTCAGAAAGACAAAGATTGTGCTCTTAAATCATACAGCAGTCAGTTCGATAACGTGGACATCGATGAGCTTGAAATTCCTCGGTCTGAACTGGAAAAAGCCGTTTCTTCCATAGATGATGATTTGAGACATGCTATGGAGGAAGCCCATGACAATATCAGACGTTATCAGTCTTCCATTAAGCTATCAGATAGTGCAGGAAAGGAATTATTTCAGAAAGTACATCCTCTCAAACGTGTCGGTGTATATGTGCCTGGAGGAACTGCGCCTTTACTTTCTACCGTTTTAATGACGGCTGTTCTTGCGAAAGTAGCTGGTGTAAATGAAATCATCGTGACTACTCCGCCTCAAACTGATGGTGTACATCCAGCTATTCTTGCTGCATGTCACATTTCAGGCGTTGACCGTGTCTTTCAGGTTGGCGGCGCACAGGCTATTGCAGCCCTTGCATATGGAACTGAAACGATCCCTAAGGTAGATAAAATTGTTGGTCCTGGCAATCAGTATGTTGCTTTGGCCAAGAAGCTTGTCTACGGCGATGTGGGCATCGATTCAATTGCAGGCCCAAGTGAAATAGTCATCGCTGTTGATGAAAGCACCAACGCAAAATGGGCATCTTTCGACATCCTCGCTCAAGCTGAACACGATGTTGAAGCTAGAACATTTTTAGTAAGCGAGAATGAAGCTAAACTTCAGGAAATTTATGGTCAGGTTCAGAAAGGGCTTAAGAAACAGCCTCGTGAGTCGATCATCAGAGAAAGTCTGGCAAATCATCACTTTAATATTCTGACTGAATCTAGAGACGAAACAATCGATATCATCAATCTGATTGCAGGCGAACATGTCTCGATTCAGACTAATGATGCAGCTGATTATGTCGACCGCGTTACCACAGCTGGTGCTTTGTTTATCGGCGACTATTCGCCTGAAGCCATTGGAGATTATATTGCCGGTCCAAGTCACGTTCTACCTACTGGAGGCACTGCTCGATTCAGCAATGGTCTGACTGTAAATGATTTCTTAAGAACAAACTCAATTATTGCTTTAGAAAAAGGGACATTCATGACCATGGCACCGGGAGGCATGCGCATGGCCGAAGAAGAAAAACTGAATGCTCACTATGATTCATTAGCCAGCAGATGGGAGGATCTCAAATGATTCGAATAGATAAAAACGAAAGTCCTTACCGCGCACTCAGCGAAGAAGAAATAGGAAAAATCGCTGTAGACACGCACTTTAATCAATATGCAGAAGATGAGTATGTGGAACTTCAGAAGAGTTATGCAGCATACAATGGATTTGATCCTGATCTGATTTCATTTGCAAACGGGTCTGATGAATGGATACAGAAAGCAATGATCGTTCTTGGTGACGGGCCTGTTCTTGTACTGGATCCAGACTTTGTGATGTATGAAGAATATGCCAAGCAGTTCGGACGTAAACTGACAAAAAACAACTGTCTTGACGACTGGACCTTCGATTACGAAGAAGTCTATAAGAAGATCAAGGAATTAAATCCTTCTGTCTTTATCTTTTCACAGCCGAATAACCCATTCGGTACGCTTCATCCTTCAGAGTTCGTCGAACAAGCTTCAGCTCTTATGAAAGAAGCTGGCGGTTATTTCATTATTGATGAGGCTTATGGAGAATTTATTGAAGATCAAGTAACTTATCCTGAAGGCGATCATGTCATCCGTCTAAGAACCTTGAGTAAGGTTTACGGCTTGGCAGGTCTGCGTGTAGGTGTCGCTATTTCTACAGAAAAAACGATGGGCATTCTCAACTCAATTGCCCACCCTTATCCGTTAAACACATTTTCTCTTAACGTAGCCAACTATCTTCTCAACCAGACTGAACGTCTGGATAAATTCATTGAATTGAACCGTACCCTTTCCAGAAAACTAAAACAGATTTTCCAGGACGAAGTCGGAGATGTGATCGATATCCTGGACAGTTCGACTAACTTCATCTTTACCTACGGAGAAAAAGCTGTCGATTTGAGTGAACACATTGTCGAACGCGGGTTTTTACCAAGAATGTATCCAGAATCCGACAATCCTGCATTAAGACAGATCGTCAGGTATTCCATTGCTACTGAAGAGCAGCTAAGGGATCTGCAGACTATTTTAAAAGAATGGAGACAAGCGCAATGACCATAACTAAAGAACGCAAGACAAAAGAAACCTCTATCGAGTTGACTATCAGCAAGGGACTTGAAGCGTCGCATATCGATACTGGCGTCGGCTTTCTGAACCATATGCTGGATCTGTTTGCGTTTCATGGTCATTATGTCATCGACCTTAAAGTGGATGGCGACACAGATGTTGATGATCACCACACTACAGAAGATGTCGGTATCCTGCTTGGACAAGCAATTGCTGAACTGATGGAAGACAAGTCATCCATTCAGCGATACGGTACGGCTTATGTTCCTATGGATGAGACACTGACTCGAACAGTCATTGATGTCAGCGGACGTCCTTACCTGCACTTTGAAGCAGATTTTTCCAGCCAGACCGTTGGTACCTTCGACGTTCAGCTGGTCAAGGAATTCTTTTATGCGCTGACGATCAATGCCCGTCTGACGGCGCATCTTGATCTGATCAGAGGCGGCAATACGCACCATGAAATCGAGTCTCTCTTCAAATCTTATGCTCAGGCTCTACGTCAGGCAGCCAGCGACTCCTCTGTTTCCAGACTGCCTTCTTCGAAAGGAGTGATCGAAGCATGATCGCGATCGTCGATTACGGACTAGGAAACATTGCCAATTTGACTAACGCCTTGACTTATCTGGGCTATGAAGTGAAAGTTACTCACGATGTTGAAGAGCTGGAACAGGCTGACCAGATCATCCTTCCCGGTGTCGGTCATTTCAAAGATGCCATGACCCGTTTAAATGAACTCGATCTGATTCCTGAGCTGAAAAAATTGAAGGAAACCAAGCCGTTTATCGGTATCTGCTTAGGCATGCAGCTGCTTTTCGAACACAGTGAAGAAGGAAATGTCAACGGGTTGAATTTTCTTCCTGGCCAAGTCAAGAAGATGACCTGCAAGCTGCCTGTTCCTCACTTGGGCTGGAATAAACTGGATGCGCCAAATGCTTCTCTGAATGAAGACGTCTATTTCATACATTCATATAAAGTCCATACGGAAGAAAATGTCGTGGCAAAAGCGACTTATGAGGACGATGTGGTAGCTATTGTTCAGAAAGACAACATCATCGGCATTCAGTTCCATCCGGAAAAAAGTGGCGACAAGGGTCTTCAGATTCTTGATCAGGCACTGAAAGGCGGGTACATCAAATGATAGAATTATGGCCGGCGATTGATCTGATCGATAACGAAAGTGTCCGACTGACTGAAGGAGACTACGGGACGAAAGAAGTCATGACTCGTACCCCTCAGGAAGCCATCGCCTTCTACAATCAGTTCGAGCAGGTGAAACGGATTCATATTGTCGATCTGATGGGTGCCCTTCATCAGAAACCTGCAGAGGAAGCTTTTATTAAAGATCTGATTCAAACGAGCGAACGCCCTGTTGAAATCGGTGGCGGCATTCGTAAACAGGAAACAATCGATTATTATTTAAAAAACGGGGCTTCTTATGTCATAGTGGGTACCCGTGGGCTTCAAGATACTGAGTGGCTCAAAACAATGACTGAACAATATCCAGGGAAAATTTATCTCGGCCTGGATGCCAAGAAAGATCAGGTGGCTGTCAATGGCTGGACTGAGGCGATGGACCGTACGATTTTTGATGTAGCTGAGGAAACGGCTTCCTTGAAACTAGGCGGAATCATTTATACTGACATCTCAAAAGATGGAAAAATGCAGGGACCTAACTTTGAACTGACAAAAGCATTAGTCGAAACAACCCCTCACCCAGTCACTGCTTCTGGAGGGATCAGAAGTCTTGAAGATATGAACCAGCTTGAAGAAGCAGGTGTCAAAGCTGCGATCGTTGGAAAAGCAGCTAATACGACTACATTCTGGGAGGGCATCAATTAAATGATAAAGAAACGAATCATCCCCTGTCTGGATGTAAAAGATGGTGTGGTCGTTAAAGGAATCCAGTTTAAAGGACTGCGGGAAATCGGCGATCCTGTTGAATTGGCGAAACGATACAATGCGCTCGGTGCCGACGAGCTTGTCTTTCTTGATATTTCAGCAACTCAGACCGGTAATGCATTAATGCTCGATGTTATCAGTAAAACGGCAAAAGAACTGTTCATCCCTATGACAATCGGAGGCGGACTGAAGTCCATCGAAGACATTTCTGCTGTACTGAACGCCGGTGCAGATAAAGTCAGTCTGAACTCGGCCGCGCTTAAAAATCCCGATCTGATCAATGAAACAAGCGAAAAATTCGGTGCCCAATGCATCTGTATTGCCATCGATGCGAAATGGGAAGAAGATAAGCAGGACTGGTTCTGCTACACTCATGGCGGCAAGCAGCGTACGGATATCCGGACAATTGACTGGATTAAAGAAGTCGAACGTCGTGGAGCTGGCGAACTGCTGGTCACAAGTATGGACTACGACGGCATGCAGAACGGCTTTGATCACAAACTTCTTTCCATCATTCAGAAAGAAGTCACCATTCCAATTATCGCTTCTGGCGGTGCCGGCAGTGCCGAAGATTTCATCTCTCTTTTCCTGGAGACAGATGTGTCAGCTGGACTGGCTGCCTCCATTTTCCATGACCAGGATGTATCCATTCAGCAAGTGAAAGATCTATGCGATTCGAAAGGAGTGCCTGTAAGACATGTCTGATTACACTACACTTAAACCTGACTTTTCAAAAGGATTGCTACCGGTTATCCTACAGCATCATATCACGAAAGAAGTCCGTATGATGGGCTATATGAACGAAGAAGCGTTTGAACTCACTAAGAAGGAAAAAGTCGTCTGGTTCTTCTCCCGTTCAAAAGATAGACTGTGGAAAAAAGGCGAATCCAGTGGGAATATGCAGTACATCACTGACATGTATCTGGATTGTGATGATGATGCTCTTCTAATTATGGTCGATCCAGCTGGCCCTACTTGTCATACAGGCAGCGACAGCTGTTTCAACCTTGCGTCTTCCTTCTCCTTACGGGATATTGAAGCCATGGTAAAAAATCGTGCGACATCTTCTGATGAAAAATCTTATACACATTATCTTCTCAACGAGGGTATTGATAAGATCAGTAAAAAGTTCGGAGAGGAATCCTTTGAACTAGTCATCGGTGCCAAGAATGAAGATAAGGAAGAAATCAGGAATGAGGCGGCCGACGTGCTGTATCATTTAGGTGTCCTTCTCCATCAATCCGGTGTCACAGTAGATGATGTGGAATCTGTTCTGGCTTCACGTCACCAGAAGAAAAACAACTTTAAAGGTGAACGCCAGTCGATCAACGAATGGTAGTATCGCCTGGTTAAAGTAATCGTTAAATCATTCGACCCTTTATTAGTTATAGACAACTAGCTTGTCATCTGACTAATAAAGGGTTTTTTGTTCGATTATATTGCCAGCCGCTGGCGGTTGCCAGATTGCGTTCTTTCTTGGTTGTGTGTCAGATTGACCACTCACTTGGTTTTTCCATCTCAGTGGGCCATAACCCTTCAACTACTGACCACTCAACTTATATTTCCATCTCAGTGGGTACTAATCCCTCAACTATGGACCTCTCAACTTATTTTTCCATCTCAGTGGGCACTAATCCCTCAACTACTCACCTCTCAACTTATTTTTCCATCTCAGTGGGCACTAATCCCTCAACTACTCACCACTCAACTTATATTTCCATCTCAGTGGACCATAACCCTTCAACTAAAAGACATTCACTTCCTATTCCCTTATACTAATCCAGCTGACCATTCTCCAGTCAGTTTACAATAATCTCCACATTTTTTGGAAAAAGAGATCATCCTTTTTCACATTACTCTATACCTATTTTTAAATTTAAATAGTGTGGTTTCTCGTCCGTCCTAAAAAATAAGTAATTGTTAAAAAGGAAGCTCCTGTTGTTGAAAAGTTCCGAACCATTATATACTATAAGTAGGATCTGTTTAAAAAGATGGAGGAACAAAATATGCCCAATAAATACAATAGAGTAAAACTTGCCGAACGCGGAGCTCGAGTAAGCATCAGTGTGTATATCATTCTAGCTCTGGTAAAAGTTCTGCTCGGTTATTTTCTGAATGCCGCCTCTCTCTCAGCTGATGGGTTCAATAACCTTACCGATGTCGTCTCTTCAGTAACTGTCCTAATAGGACTCAAGACTGCACGAAAACCAGCCGATTCCGATCATCCTTATGGGCACTGGAAAGCTGAACCGATCGCCAGTCTGATCACTTCCTTCATTATGCTGTTTGTCGGGTTTCAAGTCCTTCAGAGCAGTATTGTAAGAATAATCAGTGGAGAAATCACGCCTCCAGATCAGTCAGCTGCCATTGTATCTGTCGCAAGTGCGATTGTATTGTATCTCCTTTACAGATTCAATCTGTCTCTGGCAAATAAAGCTAACAGTGCAGGCCTTAAAGCTGTCTCCAAAGATAACTTGGCAGACAGCCTGACCAGTTCAGCTACCGCCATTGCCATCACAGGAGCTTCGTTCGGCTGGGGCTGGCTTGACGGAGTAATGGCTGTCATCGTATCACTCATCATCATCAAAACAGGTGTAGAAGTATTCAAGGACAGCAGCTTTTCCTTATCTGACGGGTTCAAAGATAAACATCTGACGGAATATAAAAATGAGATTCTTCTTCTGCCTCATGTGAAAGAAGTTGCGACAATTAAAGCACGGATGTACGGGGCTAATACCTATGTCGATGTGACGATCCTGGTGGACGGGATGATGACCGTTCAGGAGGGACATGATGTGACTGAAATGATTGAGGAAGTGCTGTATGAAAAATATGATATCATGCATACTGATGTTCATGTTGAACCTGATACAATTGAAGACCAGTTCAACAAGGATCAGATGTAGACTACAGATATTTTAAGTAAAAAAAGACACGGTAACGGTCATTTCCTTTGTTAAATCAGGACCTGACTCGTCTCGTGTCTTTTTTACTTTCTGATTACTTTGATGCGGTTACTTTGAAGTTGCGGTTGGCTTCTGCCTTGATTGGTGAAAACTGACTGAAGTAGTCTCCCATCAGCTCATTCATAGGGATCGTGACCTCGCGGATGATTTTAGAGGCATCAAACATGTCGTAATCGCCTCCGCCTACAGCTCGGTACTGATTAATAACGATCTCCAGGCTGTCTTCAGGTATGATGTCTTTCCCTTCATAGGAAAATTCAACGATCCGTTCCCCTTGAGGCATTGCCACATCGATCGTATACTCAATGCCCTCGTACATATCATAGTTGTACATTTGGGGTTTCGGTGTCATAAATGACGGATTGACGATGATGTCCCCGGTTTCATCCAGTTCAAAGTAAGTTGCCGACCGCTCTAGTGCCGCTTTCAGATCTTTTCCACTTACTTTCAGTACAGCCAGCGTGTTCGGATAAATGTAATTCAGGACGACATCTCGCATCGTTACTTCTCTTTTGAATCCTCTAGCTTGGTTATTGAAAAGAGCCGTACCTGAAATGTCACATTCCGCATAATACATCTGAACCTTATTTACAAATTCCACATAAGGATGCTCTATACGGCGAGCGGCTTCCACGTCCGAAATCGTCATATCTCCTTCGACTTTTCCGATTGGCTGATCCAGCCATGCTTCTACCTCTTCATTTACTGACCTCTTCATTTACTGATCTGAACGCATCAGCGGTCGATTCATCTACATCCACCTGTTCCGTCGACAGAAGTTCAGGTATGGCATCGATCAGGGTGTACTGTCCGTCAGCTTCTTCAATGTCCAATGTCACTTTTCCTAAATATCTTCCTTTATCCCCGGGCATAACGACTGCGGTCTGCCCCACTTTCTGAGCAATGACCCTATGCTGGTGTCCGCTGAGCAACACATCTATTCCTTCTACGTCATGCAGCAAAGCATAGCCTTCATTCTCTCCGGTCTGTATTTCCGTCTCTTCTCCTGTCTCCAGGTCTTTTTCAAAACCGCCATGATAACTTACGACTACAACGTCGGCCTGCTCTTTTAAATAAGGCACATATTTCTTCGCACTCTCAACTGCAGAAACAAATGTAAGGCCTTCGTAGTTCTCAGGGTGTTCCCAGTTAGGGATATAAGGGGTGGTCAGTCCAAGTATGGCTATTTTAACGCCTTCTTTTTCGATAATTTTATACGCCTGACCAAAAGCCGGTTCGCCATTATCGTTAAGGATATTTGCGCTAAGTATAGGATAGTCTGCACTCCTGACCGCACTGTTCAGATAGTCCAGACCATAATTGAATTCATGGTTTCCAATGACTCCTATGTCAAATCCACAGGCGTTGGCCGCTTCCATCACCACAGTCGCTTCTTTCTTTTCCTTTACCACATAATGTGTAAAAGGCGAACCCTGTATCAGATCCCCATTTTCAATCGTAATACTCGGTCCATTAAGTTTCTCACGTTCACTTTTAAGTAGTGAGGCAATCTTGAACAGTCCGTAAGTCGCTTCATGACGTCGTGACTGATAGTCCGTTGGGAAAAGGTAGCCGTGTATGTCACTTGTTTCAAATAGTGTAATCTTCATAAGTCAATCCTTTCAAGACGATTAATGTCAATCTTCATTTAAAATATCGATCAGTAATTCAGGATCATCTGTCATGATGCCATGTGCACCAAGATCAATCAGATCTCTCATAGTGGCTTCATCGTTGATTGTCCAGTAGTAGACATCCATCCCTCTGTTTTCGGCTCCTCTGATCAGTTTCCAATCAGCAAGGTTAAAACCTTCCTGTTCGACAGGTAGCTGAAAAGCATCCGCTGTTGGCTGATAGACCAGATTCAGAAAAGCCTTATGCAGAGTAACAAACTGGCGCGTTTCCTTCTCGCCTGCACCGATAGCCACTAACCCGTCAGCTACTTCATTAAATCTTAGATTGATTTCGTGGTCAAAACTAGCTATCAGAACCGTCTCATGCATATCATATTCTTCGATCAGTCGCCACATTTCCTGGATCATTTCTTCATAGTGCTTTGGATCATTCGTTGCTTTCAGTTCAATCAGCTGTCTCACATTGCTGAACTCCTGGAATACTTCTTCTACTGTCGGAATATATACTCCAGTATTTCTATATTCATACTCCCCCGACTCATTTTGAAAGTGGTAGCCTGCATCCAGGGACTGAATTTCTTCCAGAGTCATCTCATTCACACGGCCTGTTCCTTCTGTTGTACGGTCGACTGTCTCGTCGTGAATAGCCACCAGTTCGCCATCTGCAGTTATGAAAACGTCATACTCTAGGATATCTACACCTATGGTTCGGGCATAACTGAATGCCTCCAGCGTATTTTCAGGGGCATGATCCAGTCCTCCACGATGAGCAATGACTAATGTGCCTTCATCTCCTTCAAAAAATGCTCGTTCACTATCTGAAGTCAGCGGAAAAAGGAATAGAATAAACCAGATAAATAAAATGATGCCTAAAAGTATACCAATATACTTGAGTAGTTTTTTCACTCGATTCCTCCTTTTATTATAAGAGACACCTAGGAAACTATAGATGCTCTATATAAGTGGATTTAGGGTTTTCTCTTTTGAGTTTTCCCTCCACTTATTTTCTTTTTTTAAATTTTTTCACATTTTTATGCTTATTACTTGACTTTTGGTTTTTGCCTAC
>NZ_BAAADA010000188.1:0-1680 GCF_039522005.1 Alkalibacterium indicireducens | reverse complement strand
CTTCATCGACAGAAATCATCATACGAGCAACGAGAAATTTGGGAAACATAATTTTTCATAGATTATTGGGAGTTACCCCTTTAAGTCAGTATAACATCGTTAAAAACGAAAAAATAGGTCGTTAATAAAGTGACTCTTTTATCAGAGAGCGTTTCTCCGAAGATAATTATTTGAACCAATCAGGTTTCTCCGGGTAGTTATGGTTTTTATTACTATTTTCTCCTACGTACACTTTTTCTTTCAACCAAATAACATGGAATGGTCGTAAGTCTTTCTACATCTTCCCCTTGAATCATACGAACTATTTTGTTGGCAGCGGTACCTCCTGCTGTTTTATATGGGTAGTGTATTGTCGTTAAGCTAGGGTCGATAATATCGGCCACATCATAGTCACCAAATCCAGTCACCGAAATATCTTCAGGGATTTTGAGTCCATGATGATGAATAGCTTTCATGGTCCCTAATGCAATATTATCTGTTGCGCATACATAAACTGTCGCTGGATTTTCTTTGATAATAGATGTAGCTACTGTATAAGCGCCTTCAATCGAGAAACTACTCTCGTAATAGGAAACATTTTCGATTCCCTCTTCTTCAATCGCTTTTCTAAATCCTTCTTTTCTCTTTACACCAACAGCCACATCTTCTTCCGTTACCCCAATGTAACAAATGTTTGTATGACCACACTTTGCCACATACTTTCCAATATCATATCCAGATTGAGCATCCCCATAGACAAGGGAATGAAATTCTTCATCTTCTTGCCCTGCAATTAAAATTGGGAGATCCACTGCCTTCGCTGCCTCAATATGCTCCTTGGTGATTTGTTTCGCAAGCAAGATAATACCAGCAGCTTTTTGATTGGCCAGACTATAAATATTTTCTATTTCTCTTTCTAGCTTTTGGCTAGTATTGGCAACTAATATTTGATAACCTAATTCTTTCAAACTTTCATCTATGCCAATCAACATTCGTGAGGTCGCATAGGAATCGAACCTGGGAATAATGGCTCCTATTAAATTTGTTTTTTTCGCCTTTAAACTTTGGGCAAAACTATTCGGTTCATATTTTGTATCCGCAATGATTTTATCTAGTTTCAGTTTCGTTGTTTCACTTACATAACCGCCATTTAAATAACGTGACACAGTACTTTTGGCTACTCCTGCCATTTTTGCAATATCTGAAATTGTTACTTTCACTTTTTATTACCACCTTCATTATCCTTTCAATTACTTATAGTTGGGTGCATAAAACCTCTATACCTTTAGGTTAGGGGTTGCAAGCACCTAGGATAAGGGAGGACTTCTGCAATCTCAATTATCCTATTTTTGCACTAGCTACCCTGTGTTTAAATGTTTGCTATGGTTTTCTGAAGTATATTCCATTACTTACTCAACCCTTTGCGAATCAACTCATAAACCGCCCCTGCAAAACTTGAGATGTAATGTTCCTTTTGGTATGTTTCAATTTCTTTTACAAGGTCAACAGGGAATTTAATTAACTTAGCTACACGTTCCATCATTTCCACTCCTCTAAAGTATAGAGACACCTAGGAAACTATAGATGCTCTATATAAGTGGATTTAGGGTTTTCTCTTTTGAGTTTTCCCTCCACTTATTTTCTTTTTTTAAATTTTTTCACATTTTTATGCTTATTACTTGACTTTTGGTTTTTGCCTAC
>NZ_BAAADA010000187.1:0-1968 GCF_039522005.1 Alkalibacterium indicireducens | reverse complement strand
GTATTTTAATTGATAGAGCAACGATAGTTGCATTAAAACAACACGAAAAAACAAAAAAATTGGTAATTACTATTATGTAACTGGAGGAGAAAAAATGAATAGTGATAAGATCCAACATGCTGACATCACCATAAGTGCCGTATCTCCTTCTCAATATCCAGATGATGGTTTAACTGAAATAGTCCTTGCGGGGCGCTCCAACGTGGGGAAATCGACCTTCATCAATACGATGGTCAACCGAAAAAAACTAGCTAGAACATCGGGTAAACCCGGGAAGACCCGCACACTTAACTTTTTTAATATAGAAAATGAACTGTTTTTCGTTGATGTACCAGGATATGGATACGCTAAAGTATCTAATGCAGAACAGAACAAATGGGGCAGAATGATGACTGATTATTTTGCTACCAGAGAAGAACTGGCACTCGGAATCCTATTAGTCGACTTCAGACACGAACCGACTGATCTGGATATTCAGATGTATGATTTATATAAATACTATGATATTCCCGTACTTATTGTCGCTACTAAGGCGGATAAGATAAAAAAATCAAAATACAACAAGCATTCAAGTATCATCAGAAAAACACTTGAAATAGAACCCGGCGACAAGCTGTTCACATTCTCCTCTATGACTAGAGAAGGTCGGAAGGAAATATGGGATGAGATTTTGACGTATGTAGGGGATGAGAGAGAATGAAACTTTTAATGTATGGGGTAAATAGAGATACCGTCTCTTCTGACGATATTCACAAGTACAGTCTGACCCGTGCATCCAGAAGAGAACATCTACACGATATACATGCATTCGATGGAGTAAGTGAAGTTGTACTGCTTGTTACTGAAAACAGGAATGAATACTATCTGTATGTAGATGAGAAAGATTTCAAACACGGCGATCTTCTACGCTATCTGTCACAGTATACAGATAAAATGCTTGAAGAAGTGATTCTCGAAACCTACAGCAAGTTCAATGAAGATGTGGTCAGGCATCTCCTGAATTTATCCAGCAATGTTGAGACGGCTGAACAGCATTCCTATGAACCGGTAGATATCATCGATCAGGCGCTCATGGATGCAGTTGAAGAGAAGACTGCCGGACCTGTCCTGCAGATGCTGTTTAAGAACGCTGTCGACTTTTCTCTTGATTTATGTGAAAAGGAATCGATCAGACCATTGCTTCAAGGGAACGTTCCCCGAGCCGTGCGTTCGATCCGCTCTATGCTTGAACCTTCTGGAGATCATCACTATTGTGTAATAGGCAATGAAGACCTTACAAATCAGATAATCAAACATTTTTCTGGTTCAGACTTCGGGTCTCTAACGGTTCTTTACCGCAATGAACATACTGAACGGTCTGTAGAAGAACTGAAAAGATGGTTGGCTATTACTAATCAGCAGAACCGTATCAAACTGATTCATCTTGTTGATTCCAGTCAGTTTCTCTACAGACTCGCAAAAGCAGATGCTCTACTCATCGGCACGTCCGAAAATCATAACTGCATTTCTGAAGAACTGCTGCAGGATATGTTCGAAATGCGTCCTACTGCAAAGAACCAGCTGATATTCGACTTTAGTACTGCTCAGGACGAGACTGTCTTTTCCAGATACGCGTCGCTTACTTATAAGCACATCGAAGACGAAGCTAAGAAGCAGTACGATACTGAAACGATGGAATCTGCACAGACAGCCTTTGAGGAGCTGATATCAGTTGCTACAGGTCAGTATATGAACAGATACAATGAGATACAGGAATGCCAGCAGTTTCCTGCCTTAAAAAAGCTGCAGCCGATTAAAGAAATGGCGTCAGCAGAAAAATAAATCAGGTCGTGTAAAAGAGTCAGGATTCTGACTCTTTTTTTTTCGTGTGCGCCCGGCATGGGCGATAACTTGGTGGTGAAAGTCCACTACAGACTTGGCAGTAGGAACTGTTAGCGAAAGTCAAGGGTGTCCGCCGTGAGGCGGAAT
>NZ_BAAADA010000186.1:0-1936 GCF_039522005.1 Alkalibacterium indicireducens | reverse complement strand
TATAAAAACAAGCAATTAGCCCTTATTCTTGCCCAACTAGGCATTGACTTAATCCATGCACGTGTACGTTCTGGATTTGAGTCAATATCTTGGACACATTTTAGTAGAGACGGTTAAGCCATTTTTTCTTTTGCTAATTCTTCAAATTCCTGTGGGGTTAGATAGTGAATCGAGCTATGGATTCGATTTCGGTTATAAAATCCTTCAATGTAGCTAAATAGCGCTCGATTTGCTTCTTCAAAATCTGAGTAGCTAGTCGTGTAGACTTCTTCTTTTTTCAATGAGGCATGGAAAGATTCGATTCCAGCATTATCATAAGGTGTTCCTTTTCTACTATAAGAATGCCTTATTTTGTTGGTTTTAAGCCATTGTTCCACTTCTCTTGCTGTGTATTGGCTGCCCAAGTCAGTGTGTAGAATCATTCCTTCTGGAATGTGATAATGTATTTTTGCTTTATTCAATGTTTGAATGACACAATCCACAGTCATTCGTTTTGAAAATGTATAACTAATAATTTTTTTCGTGTGTAAATCCATGATTGAAGATAAGTAACACCAACCATTTTTCTTAGTAGGAATGTACGTAATGTCAGCTGCCCATTTCTCACAGATCGTTTCAGTAGAAAAGTCCTGATTTAAGAGATTCTCTTTTGAAATGATCGGTTTATTAGACCTTTGAGGTCTATATTTTTTAACTACAAGCGACCTTAAATTTAATTGTTTCATTAGCTTTTGGACATGTTTAAGAGATACTGAAATCCCTTCTTTTAATAAAACTTGATGGATCTTTGTGGCACCATAGCGTTGTTTATTCGTAAAAAAAATTGTTGAAATCTTCTTTTTCAACTTATTATTTCTGATTTCTGTAGCTGTCAACGGTTTATTCTTATAAAAATAATAGACACTTCTAGGGATTTCTAATAACCGACACAACAAAGAAACAGTGTAATCCTTACACCATTTTTCAATAAATTGAACAAGCGAATTTAGGTTTTCCGAGAGAATATGGCTGCGGCTTTTTTTAAGATTTCAAGTTCCTCATTTAAACGAGCATTTTCTTTTCTCAGTTCAGCTACTTCTTTTCCAGTCAGTCCTGTGGACTGATCAGGTAAATATAAATTCTTCCATTTGTAAATCGTTGCTTCAGATAAGCCATATTCTTTCGCTAACCCTCGAACAGAACGTCCAGTTTGATTCAGTTCAACAATCATTTGTTTAAAATTTTCTTCATATCGGGTCATAAAAATTCATCCTCTCGTAGATAAGTTTAATTTATTCTTGTCTCTACGAAAAGCTGTCTAAGATTTGATACTAACACCAAAATGGACTTTGTCTACAGTCTGTATCTTCTCTTTTTGTGTCTACTTTATTGACATCTATCCAATTAGTAATCAATAAATATTTCAATAATAGTCTAGCCATATATAAATAACATTACAAAACCTAAAGAATTATATCTGATACCTTCCATGTTTTTCATATGATGTTACTCTTTCAACTTTATTATTATCATCGACAAAAACAACCTTAGGTCTATGATCCTTAACCTCATTTTCATTTAATTCACAATATGCCATTAAAATTATTTTATCTCCAGTTGATACACATCTAGCTGCAGCTCCATTCAAGCAAATCATCCCTGTTCCTCTCTCTCCAGCTATTGTATAAGTTTCAAATCTATTTCCATTATTAACATCAACTATTTGTACTTTTTCATATTCATATATTCCTGCTGCTTCTAATAAATCCATATCAACAGTAATACTTCCTACATAATCTAACTCAGCTTGTTCAACTGTAGCTCTATGTATTTTTCCTTTTAACATTGTAACTTTCATTATTATAGCCCCCTATTGTAATTCGTTACTGTCAAATTTTTTTGTTCTTAAAGGTCTATAACCGTTGTTCTATCAAGGAAAAGACAAAAAACACTTGCC
>NZ_BAAADA010000185.1:0-7817 GCF_039522005.1 Alkalibacterium indicireducens | reverse complement strand
ATAATTATTTATAAGAAGTTTCAATAACCGCAAGGGTTAAACCTGGATATTCAACTGCAAAACTTGAGTTAAATCACTTGTCGCCTTCAAATCTCTGAGAGCTAAAATACTCTTCGGGTTCAGTATACTCATACTCATGGTGGCCGGGCTGACCTTCGAAGGTTACTTTGCTTTACACGAAATGAACGATTCCATTGAACATTTAGCTGGTAACCATGTTAGTATAATGATTGCCAACGAACGTGCCGCTTTTTCACTAGCTAGACGTTCGACAAATGTCAGAGCTTATCTGATGACTGGAGAAGAACGCTATCGTGGGATGTTCGTGGAAAATGCTGAAGAAAACTAGCCTTACTTTGACCGGATGGCTCAGCTCATACCAGGAGAAGAGATCGACCAGCTCGTCCAGACCCATGATGATTGGACACAGCAAATGCTTACGAAAGTTTTTGATGTCTATGCAGCAGGAGACCCTGCGCTCGCAGAAGCAAATCTTGGTGAACTGGCTCCGACGACTACTGCTCTATTGAATGAGCTGTCTGACAGAGCAGTTGCTCGGGAACAGCAGATCAACCAGATGAGATCAGATATGATTGCCAGTGGTCAACAATCAATGATCTTTGACTTGATTATTTCCGTTATAGTTATCGTAATTTCAATCGTAATTGCCCTCGTTACTGCTCGATCGATTGCCAAACCAATAAACAAAGTTGTCGATAAAGTCGCACTAATTACAAATGGCGAGCTGCATACAGCTCCACTGAATATCCAGGCAGCCGATGAAACTGGTAAACTCGCTTCGTCTATAAATGAAATGGAAACAAGTTTGAGACAGATCATCACGAATATTTCAGATGCTTCCTATCAGCTTACTTTAAACAGCAAGGAATTGTCTGAATCAGCTCAGGAAGTGATGTCAGGTACTGACCAGGTCGCGATGACCATGCAGGAACTGGCTGTCGGATCAGAAACTCAGGCAGGAAGCGCAAGCAAACTCTCAGTAATTATGGATTCATTTGTTCAGATGGTCAGCCAGACGAGCGACAATGGTGAAGCTATAACAAGTCTTTCCAGCAAAGTTCTTGAGGATACGACCAAAGGGAAGGAATTGATGGACGAATCCGAGCAGCAGATGCACAAAATCGATAAGCTGGTCAAAGATTCTGTCACACGGGTCGACAAACTGGATGCACAGACACAGGAAATATCAAACCTGGTCGAAATCATTCAGGCGATTGCCAATCAGACGAACCTGCTTGCATTAAACGCCGCGATCGAAGCCGCCCGTGCAGGTGAACAAGGCAAAGGCTTTGCTGTAGTGGCAGATGAAGTCCGCAAACTTGCTGAAGAGGTCAATACTTCTGTCAAAGAAATTACTGGTTTCGTCGGCACGATTCAGGCAGAATCAAAGAATGTCAGCGAATCCCTTCAAGCTGGGTATAAAGAAGTTGCTGAAGGATCAATCAAAATCAGCGAGACTGGTCGAACTTTCAACACAATCACCCAGTCGCTTCACCGTATGTCAGACAGAATTACCGATATCAATACCAGTCTTCAGGATATCGAGCATAATACTATCGATATGAATACGTCTATTGAAGAGATTGCTTCAGTATCAGAAGAATCTGCTGCCGGTGTCGAACAGACATCCGCATCTGCCCAACAGATCAGCAGTTCTATGGATGAAGTAGCTGGAAACGGCGGGAAAGTATCCCAACTCGTTGCACTTGCAGAAAATATGGATAACATCGTATCTAACTTCACATTATAAAAACAGACCTCTGGCTCTTTTACATTAAAAGAATCAGAGGTCTTTATTTATCAGTTATTTTGTTTCTCTAAATAAAGCTTTTCGTCTCAATTTCTGAGAGTATTTTTTTAATTCCAGACGTTCAGGGTTGTTACGGGTATTTTTACTTGTGATATATAGTCGTTCACCTGTTTCAACACACTCAAGAGTAACCGTCTTTCTCATATCATCTGACTCCTCTCTTTATTTTTTTCATCTGTTTTATTATTTTTAGTCCTCTCCGGGCCGTTTTTTTGTTCGGGCTTTTCATCATACGGCGCGCAGTAGAGACATCTGTTTTCTCAGCCATAGACATTTCCTCCTCAATACTTGAATCTTGAATCGTTATAATTAATAGTTCAGGTTATCGATTTTCTTTACTATATTCCCAGTTCTTCCATGACTTCTTCTGTCAGAACACACCTCTTGAAGGCTAACTCCATCTCTTTCACGGGAAGATTTTTACCTATGAATACTAAAACAGATTCCTTTTCTTGGTCCCCCCACGGTTGTCCTCTTTCGGCCTGGAAGGTCATATTGACGCCTTGATAAACGATCTGATTCGGATCTTTATATAAGTGCAAAATGCCCTTATAACGCAGCAGATCCATACCATAAGTCATGATCAGTTCATTCATCCACATATCAATAAGTGTCGGATGAATAGGATCTTTCGCTTTAAGAGACAATGTCACGATATCGTCTGTGTGATGATGGTGGTGCACTTCATGATCATGACCGTGGTCGTGGTCATGGCCTTCCTCTTCATCCACCTCGGTCATAACCTTTTCTCTTTTTTGTTCGTTGAACAATTCAAGACCAAGAACTTCTTTTATCGCTACTTCTTCTAAATTCAGGTGATCAATAGCCGCGAACGGGTTAAGAGCTCTCAGTTTCTGTTTTAAAGCGTGCAGCGTCTCATTGCTGACTGAATCCACTTTAGTCAATAACAACTTATCCGCGAAAGCAACCTGATCTTTTGATTCTTCATAATGAGCCAGCTGGTACAATGCACTGCCCGCATCCACTAGTGTGATAACAGAGTCAATGGTGTAGTGCTCCTGAAGAAAGGGATGACGCATAAATGTCTGAGCAATCGGACCGGGTTCAGCCAGCCCTGTTGTCTCGATAATGATCCGGTCGATCTGCACTGTCTGTTTTTCTCGAATAGAATAGATCGTCTGCAGCATGTCTGACAAGTCAGTCCTTAAGGTACAACACAGACAGCCGTTATTCATCTGATAGATTTCTTCTTCAACATTGACTACCAAGTGATGGTCAACACCGACATCTCCGTACTCATTCACAATTACTGCTATTTTCTCATCCTGTGGCTGGTACAACAGTTCATTGATCAGGGTCGTTTTTCCAGCTCCTAAAAATCCTGTGATAATCGTAACCGGTATTTTATTGTCCATAGTGATCAACCGCCTTTCCCTTTAGTGGTTTTCCATCAGAATTACCAGCTTGCTTTTTTCACACCGGGAATTTTTCCTTCATGTGCCAGTTTTCGAAAATTGATGCGTGACATGCCGAACTGTCTCATATATCCTCTAGGACGGCCGTCAATTCTATCACGATTCTGCAGTCTTGTCGGCGATGCATCTCTTGGAAGTTTTGAGAGACCTTCATAATCTCCTTTTTCTTTCAGTTCTTTTCTTAAAGCCGCATATTTTTCAACCGTTGCCTGCTGACGTTTCAATTTAGCGATTTTACTCTTTTTTGCCATGATCGATTCCTCCTAGTCGTAATGGGTTATTTTTGGGCAGTCATTATTTAATGAGCCAGCATGTCCTGCACTAGTCCTTCTGAGTCAAGTTCAGATGGATAATAGGTTGGCCAATTTGTTACTTCATCAATCAGTTCGTCATGGTCATCTCCCCAGTACAGGTGGAAGTGATCTGATTCATTCGGTGAAATAATATGATCACTGAACTGGATATATTGAGGCATCTCTTCACTACCTTCTACACGTGAAAAGATGAAGCGTACACCTCTGTTTCCTCTCTGGTAATTCAATACTTCATAGCCGTCATATTCGTACTCGGCTGTATAGTCATTACCATCCTGATAATAGAAAGTAAAACTGTCGTCTTCAATCACAATACGATCAACATCTGTTTCATAGCCGATATCGTAGTATTCGACATAATCATCAAAGTCCATTGTGTCGCTCTCGGCTGCCTTAGCTTCGAAGACTTCATCCAGGTCACCAGACTGAAGATAAGGGTAGACAGACTGCCAATCCCCTTCCCAGTCGGACAAATCGCGGTCTCCTATTTCATCATTATAGAAGAACCCTCTATAGATGCGTCGTGTTGTTTCGTCATGTCCATGGTGGTCATCGATTTCAACCACTACAGGTTCTGATTATTCAAGAACTTCTTCATCATCGTTAACTAAAACCGCTTTGATCTGCAGCCCATCTAGTGTCGCCTCACGTGAGAAGCGTTCAGTTGTTTGAGCACTGACTAGACTCCATTCCTGATCGTCACTATCTCTTGTATGCCATTGCCACTGTGCATCTTCTGCAGTCTCTGAGCTAGCGACCAGCTCAACTTCGTCACCCGTATGATAGTGATGCGCCAGACCCATTATTTCGATGCCTTCTCCTGCTGACTGATTGGTGTCTTCTCCAGCAGTCTCTTAAGTATCAGATTGAGCAGCACTGGATTCCGGTTCTTCTTCAGTCGTACATGCGGTCAGTAGAAGAGCTGAAGCAAGAAATGCAGCCCACTTTATGTATGCTTTTGTCATAAAAAATCATCCTTTTCCTAAATCGTAATCATTACGATTTATCACTTTACATCCTTATGTTTGATCTGTCAAGAGAAATCGAAAATAAAAATAGTTTATTCCATTGCCGAATTATTTTTTAAATAAAAAAAGATGAGAGACAGTCTCTCACCTCAGTTTATTTATCCAGAATTTTTTTGCCATTGTAATAGCCATCTTTTGAAATTCTGTGGCTTATGCGATATTCTCCTGTACTTGAATCTAAAGAAAGACCCCCAGGTACATTAGCTCCTTTATGTGTCCGTCTCTTTCTCTGCTTAGCTTTCGATGTTCTTCTTTTTGGTACTGCCATTATATTTCCTCCTCAACAAATCGTAATCGTTACGTTTTAGAATTCTACTATACCTTTATATAATTATCAAGTATCTAGTGAGTTTTCCTCTAATTCTCTTGAAAATTGCAGGAAACACCTATATAGTTTAGTAAATCGTAATTGTTACGTTTTAATTTAAACAAAGGATTGAATAAAATGGATTTTTCAGAAGCACGCAGAAAGAAAGTTCGTGGAATGAGTAATGAAGAGTTTGTTCATTCTTATTTAGACGAGTGGCTTACAAGTGAAAGTATGGTTATTGTAAGTATAGGGAAAGATCAGATTGTAAAAACCTATCAGACCTCAGACTCCCAGCTCACAACGATAGGTCTGCTCGAACTTGCAAAACAGCAGATCATGGACAGTATGGACGAATAAAAAAGCACTGGCGCCTGCCCAGTGCTTTTATCATTCATTCTATTTAATGGCGTACATACGAATATTTTCTTTAATAGCAGCTAAATGAGCCTTTCCTACATTGACCTGTTCATTATCGATGTCAACATCTGATCCGTCTTTAGGCAGCGCCTGTTCAAGAGTCGTTTCATATTCATCAATAGACAGCTCACGACGATCATCAAGTACAGCTTCATGCGCTTCTTTATTCAGGAACTGTTTATAATCAGGCTTGACTACCCCACTGAAGAATTCGCCTACCGCTCCGGAACCGTAACTGAACAATCCGATACGTGCGCCTTCTTCCAGTTCAGGTCCCTGTTCCAGTAGTGACAGAAGACTCAAATATAAAGAGCCCGTGTAGACATTCCCTACTTGCTTATTATAGTGGATACTGTCGTGATAAGAGTTCATCAGGCGCTTCGCTTCACTTTCATCTGCGTCTTCAGTCAGTGCAAGAATCGCTTTCTTGCCCATCTTAGTATACGGAAGGTGGAAACACATCGCTTCAAAATCACTCAATTCCCGACGGGTCTGTTCTTTGTAATTGTTCCATACTTCTTTCAAGAAGCTTAAATAAGCTTCATTTGAAAATTTTCCGTCCACAAAGGCATAGTCTGAATACAACGGGCGCCAGAAATCAGAAATATCTTTCGTCATTGACGCGCTGTCATTATCCAGTGACATGACTCGAGGGTTCTGTGAAAGAACGATCGCAACAGCTCCAGCTCCCTGAGTAGGTTCCCCACCAGTTTTCAGACCATATTTTGCAATATCCGAACCTAAAACGAGTACTTTACTTTCAGGATTCAATGCAATATGTCCCATTGCCATCTTGATTCCTGCTGTCGCTCCGTAACAAGCCTGTTTCAGCTCAACACAACGCGCATTTTTCTGAATACCTGTCAGCTGATGGACCCATACGGCGCCAGACTTGGAGTGATCGACACCTGACTCTGTCCCAAACAGGACAAAATCGATAGCTGCTTTGTCTTCATCATCTAAAATAGATAACGCTGCATTTGCCGCCATACTGACCGAGTCGTGATGCAGTGGGGCAATAGCCATCTTTTCCTGACCAATACCGATCGTATACTTAGCAGGATCGACACCTCTGACCTCTGCTAATTTCTCCATATCTACAAAAACGTTTGGTGTGTAAAATCCAATCTTATCAATTCCTATATCCAACCGATTGTCCTCCTGTCGTCATTCTCTCTATCTTAACTCTCATACAGTATAAATCAGCTTGTTTAAAATTTATTTAAGAATATTAAAGAATGACTTTTATCTCAATATAAGGGTCATTCATGCACGAAGTCAGACAGCGAATATGCCATAAAACCTATATTTGGCGTATTCGCTAGTCATTCTTACACCCTAATCGTCCATATATCTGTTTATGAGCGGTTCGACACCCCCCGCTATCTACAGGAGAAGCAAAAAGAGGTCGTTCGCTACGACGCAAACAGCCTCTCCTCTTATTCTGATTAAAATGTGCTTTCTTCTCCTGTTTCTGTGCTATCTAGGAAAAGTCAGAATGATTTTTCCACCTGCATGGCCTGTTTCAATCAATTCGTGGGCTTTCCTGACACCTTCTTCCGTAAAGTCCAGCATCTCTGAAATGACCGGTCTGATTTTTCCTTCCTCAAGCCACTTGAGCAAATCTTCCAGCGCTTCTTTTGTGGGACTCATTGAGAAAAACTCTGCTTTAACGGCTGTATTTTCGTCGGGTTCTGCTGCAATCGACAGCAGGTGTCCGCCTTCTTTAATGACCGACAGACTTCTAGTCTGAACATCTCCACCCACTGTATCGAATACAAAATCAACTGGATCAAGCAGCTCTTCAAAAGCTTCTGACTTGTAATCGACTGGACGATCCACACCCAAATCCTTGAGTAGACTCTGATTCTTTCCACTTGCCGTTGATGCAACCCAGGCTCCTTTGATCTTGGCGATTTGAACAGCAAGAGATCCTACGCCACCTGAACCGCCATGTATCAGAACTCTCTGTCCTTCTTTAACTTGCCCTCGCGTAACTACCGCTTCATAAGCCGTCTGCCCGGCTAAAGGAATAGCTGCAGCTTCTTCGAAAGAGACCGTATCGGGCAGGACCACAGCCCTGTCAGGATTTACTACAACAAATTCTGCGTATGTTTTCGCTCCGTTTGCCATGACGCGGTCCCCAACTTTAAAACCAGTCACATCATCGCCAACTTCTACTACCGTCCCCGATACATCTCCGCCAACGATCATTGGTGTCTTGCCGCCAAACAATCCTTTCCTGCGCTTAACATCAATCGGGTTGACACTTGTAGCAGCCATTTGAACGATCATTCGGTCAGGTTTCAGAGCCGGTCTATCGATGTCCTTCATCTGCAGCTTTTCTATTCCGCCAAACTCGTCGATCACTATTGCTTTCATATTATAGCCTCCTGAAAAGTATTCGTTACTGTCAAATTTTTTTGTTCTTAAAGGTCTATAACCGTTGTTCTATCAAGGAAAAGACAAAAAACACTTGCC
>NZ_BAAADA010000184.1:0-5417 GCF_039522005.1 Alkalibacterium indicireducens | reverse complement strand
AAGCTGATTAATCTAAATAATCCTTATAATGTAAAGGATAGAACGGAGTTCTTAGGGGTGCGAAACTTGAGCAATAAACAAGTAACACTGATTTTCAGTTTTATGCAACACCAGTGATACATTATAAATAAAGAGTCAGGAGAGGAGAAGGACTAAATGTACCAAATGATTATTACTATTGTAGATCGAGGAAAAGCAGAAGATGTCATAGATGCTGCCAAATTGGCTGGTTCAAAAGGTGGAACAATTATCAATGCAAGAGGGGCAGGTATTCACGAAACCAATAAAATTTTCAATATGGAGATTGAGCCAGAAAAAGAAATGGTTTATATTCTGTCTAATTCTGATTCCACTGAATCAATTGTATCATCTATAAGAGAAGAAGTTGAAATTGATAAACCTGGTAAGGGAGTTATCTTTGTTCAAAACATCAATGAAGTATATGGTATGTTTGAATAGTTAGTGATTTATAATGAGCATGGCTATAGAATAACTTAATTATAAAAAAGTCACTGTATTAAAATTTAAGAAAGGATGACTGTATTGAATATTGCTAACTCCAAACTAAAGGAAGTATTTTTTGCTGTTTTGCCAATTATATGCTTAGTGTTTTTATTAAATCTCACCATCGTTCCAATGGATCTATCTATATGACTCGATTCGTTATTGGTGCTTTATTCGTCATAGTGGGTTTAACTATTTTTCTTCTAGGAGTTGATCTTGGTATTACTCCATTAGGAAATTATACAGGGAAGTCAGTAGCTAAGACGAATAAGTTGTGGATTGTACTGATAGCAGGCGCTATCCTTGGTTTCTTTATATCTATTGCAGAACCGGGATTACTGGTGCTTGCCAATCAAGTTGAAAGTGTTACATCTGGCCAAATAGCTTCAACAAGTATTTTAATTGTGGTCTCTTTAGGGATAGCTCTTATGCTAGCATTAGGGTTCCTTAGAATATTTTATAATATACCATTGTTTAAAATGCTTATGGCGTTGTACTTAACTATTTTCCTTTTAGCTATACTTGCGTCTCGTGAATTTCTGGCTATTGCGTTTGATGCTTCTGGATCTACAACAGGAATACTAGCGGTTCCCTTTATACTGTCTCTCTCAGTAGGTATTTCTAAATTGAAAAAAGGATACGAAAGCTTCAGAAAAAGACAGTTTTGGTTTGATTGCTATAGCATCGACAGGAGCGATTATATCCGTTATGATTCTCGATATAGTATCTAACTCAGAACCGTTATCAGCTACGATTGAAACGGAAGTGATGGAAACACAAACCATCCTTCAGCCTTTTATAGAAATGACGCCAACATATATATTAGAAAGCTTTATAGCCATTCTTCCATTATTAATAATCTTGCTGATTCTCCAGAAACTAGTTTTTAAATTGAGTAAAAAAGAGTTTCGTAAATTACTCACAGGGTTTATCTATTCCTTTATCGGATTATTTATCTTTTTAGTAGGGGTCAATACTGGATTCATGGATGTGGGTACTGCTATTGGGAATGATCTAGCATTACTTGATAACAAAGTTTATATACTGATCATCGGGTTTGTTTTAGGTGTGGCTACTATTTTAGCTGAACCGGCTGTTCATGTCCTGACTCAACAAATTGAAGATGTTACGAGTGGTTATGTCAAACGGCCTGCTGTATTAGTTTCTTTGTCAGCTGGTGTAGGAGGAGCCGTTTTACTGTCGGTCATTCGCATATTAGTCCCTTCTGTACAATTGTGGCATTACTTATTACCAGGTTATTTAATAAGCTTAGGACTAATGTTTTTTGCACCAAAACTCTTTGTGGGAATCGCATTTGATGCCGGTGGAGTGGCAACAGGTCCAATGACTGCAACATTTATCCTGGCATTTATTCAAGGAGCAGCGGGTGCATTTGAAGGTGCTGATGTCATTATTGACGGATTCGGAATGATTGCCATGGTAGCGATGATGCCCATAATTACTTTACAGATGTTAGGTTTGATTTTCTCAATTAGATCAAAGAGGAAAGGAGATGTAGAAACAAATGAGTAGTCTAGAAGATGTGAAAGTCTATGATTTAATTTACGTCATAGTGAATCAGGGCATAGGTTCAAAGGTTCTACGTCAAGCTAAGAAATATGGTGTTTCAGGTGGAACGATTATTTTAGGGAAAGGCACAATCATTAATCCTTTTTTAAACTTTTTATCCTTGTATGATGAAAAAAAAGAAGTAGTCTTAATGGTTGCCAATCGTGAAGTTGCAGAAAATACTTTAGATAAATTAAACAAGCAATTTAAATTCTATAAACCCCATCATGGTATTGCGTTTACTACGAGTACAGTTGAAGTTATAGGCTCTCGGTCAAGTATCTTCAAGGAAGACAAAAGCCAAGTGGTTGATCATCCGCTCTATCAAATTATTGTGACGATTGTCGATAGAGGAAAGGCAGACGATGTTGTAGAGGCTGCAAAGAGTGCAGGCTCAAGAGGAGGTACCATCATTAATGCAAGAGGTTCTGGTGTGAATGAAACAACTAAAGTTTTTGATATGGAAATAGACCCTGAAAAAGAGATGGTAATCATTTTAGCTAAAAATGATGCCACAGAATCTATCATGTCATCCATCAGAGAAAAGCTTGAAATAAATAAACCGGGTAATGGGATTATATACACCCAAGATGCGATGAATGTATACGGTGTTTACTAGTTGATTTCCATGGTAATAAGGAAGCTATTTATACTGTGCGAGTGTTCTGATATAGTTATCAATTTAGGAGGTAATAGCAATATGAATTCTAATAATCACTCAAATAAATTTATATCTGTGGTTATGGTAAGTTAGGAAAAAGCATTGCCGCTGAATTAAAAATCCATGATCAGGAATATGTTTTTGTTGAAAAACACGAAAAGAAATGCAAGCAATTAAAAAGTCTGAATGAACCTCATGTTTGTGGTAATGCTAAAAATGTTGACACGTTGATGAAAGCCGGTATAAAAAAATCTCAAGGGAGTGTTATTACCTTTTCAGATAATAGTGAAGTACTTTATACCGTTTTTTCGGTAAAAGAATTAGATTCTTCCTTAGATATTGTATGTGGGGCATCAGGAAAAGAAGCATATAGAAACTAAAGAAAGCTGGAGTAAAAAAAGTTCTAATAATGGACAGATTAATCTCGGACCGGATATTAGCACATTTAGAGAACCCATCTCTATCTCATTCTTTGAATCTACTTACTAAAAACGACCAGGAACAACTACTTGTTGAAGAGTTTATCATTGATGATCGGTCTGAATTTATTAATAAGGACTTTGAAAGTATACAGAAATTAGTGACCTCTAAGGCAATCATTCTAGGAATGCTTCGAGCTGGCACTGATGAATATATTTCTAATCCAAAAGCTGATACCAAAGTATGTAAAGGGGATACTTTATATATCATGGGATATTTAAATGAACTTGAAGAAGTAAAAGAGTTATTAGCCAGTGAAAGATAAGTTCTTAGAACAAGAAAAGAGTTTATACTGCAAAACATCTAGAGAATTTTTCTCACTGTAGAAGAGGTCATTACACACTAACAGTGTAATTAAACCTATATTGGGATGAACTGATAAAACTTAGCAAGTACTACTTCTGCTTTTATTAGATTGTAAGTACTATCATCTCAACGCATGTTGAAAGCGTAACAAGGCTTACTCGAGTAAAGCACATAATATGATATTTAGTTAGTATAAGACCCTCTAGGTGAAGTTTAAATGCCTAGAGGGTTCATTTGACTGTTGGATTAATGAAATAGACCTAGGTAAGTATAAGTTTGTTAAAAAACTTTTTCATCTAATGTCGGCAACCATTTCCTAATGCTCTTTTCACACCATCGCCCGCACGTACTCCTGTTTCCATATAGATTAAGTCCTTGCTACCAAATCATTTTTTATGTCGAAACACTCGGTTTTTTATGCTATTCTGATGTCGTTAATGAACTAGTATTTATATTGATGAAAGTTGGAAAAAAAATGGTTCAATTAAGAAAGATTACCCACGATAATTTTGATGCAGTAATGGAGTTAAGCATGACAGATGAGCAGAAGGGAAATGTGGATTCCAGCATATATTGTTTGGCTAAAGCCTACGTAAAGATACTTAACGATGAAAAACCGCCTATGATTTTCGCTATATGCAACAATGATGAAGTCATAGGATATGTCGATATTGGATTTTACGAACTGTCCGAAGATTCATTTTTAAGTAAAAAATATGGAGATAAATATACTTATGGACTTAATCGCTTTATGATTGATAAAAAGCATCAAGGCAAAGGGTTTGGCAAACAAGCAATGATGAAAGTTATTGAATACATAGAGACGTTTCCACAAGGACAAGCTGATGCAGTGGCTACATCCTATTGGCTGGTGAACGAAGCCGTCCGGAAGCTGTTTGCGTCTGTCGGTTTCGTTGAAACAGGAGCAATATGGGACGGACAAACAGGCGATAATTGGAATGTAGAAAGAAAAGATATAGAGTATGCAGAAGTAGGGGCCAGACTTGGATTATAAAGGCAAGTTTAATCAAACTGAAAGGACATATATGTATGCGATATTTAACAAAAGAATGGTATGAATTATCTCAGATGACAGATTTTCTTTTTGATGTGAGAGTACATAAAGGGGCTGGCGTTTTTAACGAAGGGCTCTATCAAAGACTTTATAAAATAAAAGAGAAAGAATTTGTAGATATGCAGCAGGAAATATATGACACTGACCCTCGTTTTATGTTAGAAGAAGACGAAACTGCTATGGTCCCTCTAGATATGTTTATAAATGAAGAGATTATAAGTGAAGAGGATCAGCTGGTCTATTCTATGTCGCCCGAAGAAAAAGACCATATACAAAAACTTATAGAGGAATATGATAGTCGTCCGCCGTTTGATAAATATGATTGCAAAAAAACATTTGCAAACATTCATGAAACGCGTATAAGAGAGATAATGGATAAACTACCACATGAACTGTACCAGCAAATTGCTGATGTCCGAGTTTTCTCCCTAGGTTATTGCAGCAAAGCAGTCAAAAATCAGTTAAAAGCTTTAAGTTCAGATAACGAAAAAATGATGAATAACATTTTAAATGAGTATGATAAAGTACAGCAGGAAGAGAATATTCCTCAGATAATAGAAGAACGATTCAGCTTTCATGATTGCGAAGTAACAGATTTAAAGGTTGAGAAAAAAGATCTTGTCATCCACTTGAATACAGACGGAGGCTTTACCAATTTTAACGTAATTCCGAAAGAAGTCTCCCACTTCTAAGCGTATGGGTGCGAAGCACCAGTGAAAGTGGGAGATGAATTTCGGTCAAGCGATAGCTTGAAGTGGTTAATCTGTCCTTTTTGTTGTATACTATATTCAGTGGTAACCAATAGAAAGGAAGTGATATCAA
>NZ_BAAADA010000183.1:0-629 GCF_039522005.1 Alkalibacterium indicireducens | reverse complement strand
ATTTTAATATTAAAATTGAAGAGTTACCATCTCTAGAAAAAAAGTTTCCGCCAAAGTCTTGACACATACAAGAAAGCGAACGGACTTTCTTTTTACACCGGATTATGGTATACTATTAGCAGAGCACGAGAGACAGCTCTATATTGTAACGGGGTTGTTACGGATTCGACAGGCACAGATTGAGCTTGAGTTGCGTTTCGCAGGTGACGGCTGCGTACCAACGTCACAGTTAAATTAACTGCAAACAATAACAACAATTCTTACGCTTTAGCTGCGTAAAAACAGCTTAGCGTGATCCGACCGGCATCGCCCATGTGCTCGGCACCGGGTCCTATAATAAGTGGGATACGTCTATTCTTTCCGTCTGTAAGAATAGAAAGAGATTAACAGACTAGCGGCGCATGATGCCTGTTTTACGGCTAATGCTTAGCGAAATCCAAGTAGTAAAACTATGAACGTAGATACTTGAGTGCCAATGTGCCTGGACAGGGGTTCGACTCCCCTCAACTCCATCGATTTCAAGACTAGAAATGCTGGTTTTTCAGTATTTCTAGTCTTTTTGTGCGCCCGGCATGGGCGACAACTTGGTGGTGAAAGTCCACTACAGACTTGGCAGTAGGAACTGTTAG
>NZ_BAAADA010000182.1:0-38178 GCF_039522005.1 Alkalibacterium indicireducens | reverse complement strand
AGACAAGAATGGAGTTCGTAGGAAGCCCCCACTTCAAAATCCGGAGGATTTAAGTGGTGGGTAGTTCACTGCGGGACTTTATCCAGGATAGATTTCAGGAAGTGGCCCGTATAACTTTTTTCACACTCTGCGATTTCCTCAGGTGTACCTGTTGCAATAATCGTTCCCCCACCGGCTCCACCTTCAGGTCCCAGATCTATAATATGATCCGCTACCTTGATGACATCAAGGTTGTGTTCGATAACAAGAACGGTATTTCCTGCTTCAACCAGTCGGTCGAGAACTTCCAGCAGACGGGCAATGTCATCGGCATGCAGGCCTGTCGTCGGCTCATCTAGAATATAGAAGTTGTGGCCATTCTGACGTTTATGCAGCTCACTGGCCAACTTCATTCTTTGAGCTTCTCCTCCTGATAATGTCGTAGCGGGCTGACCAAGAGTCATATAGCCTAAGCCGACATCAATAATCGTCTGAAGTTTCCGCTCGATTTTTGGAATATTAGAGAAAAAGTCGACGGCTTCTTCAATCGTCATGCCGAGCACTTCTGAAATATTCTTTCCTTTATACTTTATTTCAAGTGTTTCTGAGTTGTAGCGTGTCCCGTGACAGATTTCGCACGGAACATATACATCAGGCAGGAAATGCATCTCGATTTTCAGTATGCCATCTCCTCTGCACGCCTCACACCGTCCGCCCTTGACGTTGAAGCTGAAGCGTCCTTTTTTGTATCCACGCATCTTGGCTTCATTCGTTTTGGCAAACAAATCTCTGATGTCATCGAATACACTCGTATAGGTCGCCGGGTTACTTCTAGGTGTTCTTCCGATTGGACTCTGATCGATATCGATGACTTTTTCAAGCTGTTCATATCCTTTGATCGACTTATATTTGCCAGGACGAGCTTTGGAACGCCCTACTTCACGTGCCAGAGCCTTTTTCAGTATCTCATTGACCAATGAACTTTTACCTGAGCCGGATACCCCTGTGACGGCTGTGAATCGTCCTAAAGGAAAAGTGACATCCACATTTTTCAAGTTGTTTTCGGCCGCTCCTTTGATTTCAATCGTCCCGTGATCTTCGTGTCGTCGTTCAGCAGGGACAGGAATGGCTTTCTTGCCGGATAGATATGCCCCGGTGATAGAATCAGGATGCTGTTCGATTTCTTCAGGCGTACCCATAGCAACCACTTCTCCCCCGTTTTCTCCGGCACCGGGACCAATGTCAATCAGATAGTCAGCTGCCCGCATGGTATCTTCGTCATGTTCTACGACAACCAGGGTGTTACCAAGATCTCTCATTTTTTTTAGGGAATCGATCAGTCGGTTATTGTCCCTCTGATGAAGCCCTATAGACGGCTCATCAAGTATATAGAGTACGCCGGACAGATTCGATCCAATTTGTGTCGCAAGACGAATACGCTGAGCCTCTCCACCTGACAAAGTTCCTGCTTTTCTGTTCAAAGTCAGATAATCCAGACCGACATTACGAAGGAATGACAACCGGTCCTTGATTTCTTTCTTAATTGGGGCAGCGATTGTCGTATCTGTGTCAGAAAGAGAGAGCTCATCAAAAAAGGTGTGTGCTTTTTCAACTGAATAACTGCTGACATCTCCGATATCTTCTCCTCGAACCTTGACTGACAAGGCCTCTCTGTTGAGACGTTTCCCATGACAGACATGACATTCCAGTTCTGTCATATACTGCTGCATCTGATTGCGGGTAAAGTCACTGTTGGTTTCATGGTATCGTCTCGAGATGTTGTTCAGGACTCCTTCAAAAGGAATCATTGTGTCTCTTACACTTCCAAAATCATTTTTATAATGAAAATGGAATTTCTTGGTACCTGATCCATTCAATACGATAGTCTGTTTCTTCTTAGGCAGAGCCTCAAAAGGCACAGTTGTATCAATGTCAAAAGCATCACATGCCTGGGACAGCATCTGAGGATAATAATTGGAACTGATCGGCTGCCAGGGCAGTATCGCTCCATCATCCAGAGACAGGCTTCTGTCCGGAATCACAAGATCAACATCTACTTCAAGTTTTGTTCCAAGACCATCACATTCAGAACACGCACCAAATGGCGCATTGAATGAAAACAGTCTAGGTTCTAACGGCGGAAGAGTAAAGCCGCAGACTGGACAGGCATAGTGTTCACTGAACAGAATCTCTTCTTGATCGATGATATCAGCTATGACATAGCCGTCTGCCAGTGACAGCGCCGCTTCAACAGAATCAAACAGTCGGGAACGGATACCATCTTTTACTACGATACGGTCAATGATGACTTCGATCGAATGTTTTTTATTCTTATCCAGTTCAATCTCGTCGCCGATATCCATGACTTCGTTATCCACTCTCAGTCGGACATAACCTTCACTTTTGATTTTCTCAAGCACTTTTTTATGCTGTCCCTTTTTCTCTTTGACGATCGGAGACAGGATCTGCAGACGTGTGCGTTCTGGATACTCCAGTATACGATCAACCATCTGTTCGATGGACTGACTTGATATTTCAGTGCCGTCGTTCGGACAGATCGGCTTGCCTATACGGGCATACATCAGGCGCAGGTAGTCATTGATTTCAGTAACCGTTCCTACTGTCGAACGGGGGTTGTTACTCGTGGTTTTCTGGTCAATGGAAATTGCAGGACTGAGCCCTTCTATGCTGTCGACGTCCGGTTTGTCCATCTGACCTAAGAACTGTCTAGCATAGGCAGACAGCGACTCAACATAGCGCCGCTGTCCCTCTACATACAAAGTATCAAATGCCAGCGAACTTTTTCCCGATCCTGACAACCCCGTCATTACAACCAGTTTGTCTCTAGGAATCGTCACATCCACATTTTTAAGATTATGCGACCTTGCGCCTCTCACTTCTATTTTATCGTTTGCCATTCTATTGCCTTCCTTTGCCATTGATCTAATTTATCACGCTCATGGTATCTTTATTGTACGTTTTTCATTCTGAATATTCGACTATTTGACTTGGTCTGGCGGTACATAAAAAGGAAAGAGCGTACCCTTTCCTCCAAATTACTCTGATAGTATATCACACTCACTCTCCTAAAGCGAATGTTTGTTCTATATTATGGTGCTTGAGTATTTTTTCTGAAATTTTCTCAAGTTCCGACTGATTTGTAAATTCACCGCTGAGCAGATCAGGCAGAATTTCAGACAGAATATATTTTACAGAGACCATTTCTTTAAATTCCAGAATGGTATCAAGTGACTCCTGATAGATTTCAGTAAAGAGATTCTCTGGATTACCTTTCTGAATTTCCCCGAAGGACTCATATAAAAGATCGACCTTATCTGCAACTGACAGAATTTTTCCTTCAAGGGTATCATCTTTCCCTTCTTTCAAACGTTCATAGTATATCGCCTGAAACTCTTTAGGAATTTCCTGCTCAATGAAATGATGCGTCATTGATTCTTCTACGTTTGCCAGCCGCTCTCTTAAGTCCGGATCGGCATATTTGACAGGCGTTTTAATGTCCCCAATAAAAATCTCGGCGTAGTCATGATTAAGTGCTTTTTCATACAAGGCTTTCCAGTTGATTTCATTGCCGTGATATTCTTCTACTGTCCCCAGAAACTGAGCAATTTTTGTGACTTTGAATGAATGTGAGGCAACAGAATGTTCCTCGAACTTAAACTTTCCCGGGCAGCGGTATATTTTTTCCAGATCACTTAAACTTTTAAAATATTCATGCATTCCCATAATGTATCTCCCCCTGTTTGTGCCTAAAGTTACTTTATACTAACAACTATCTTACCCGTTTTCAAATCTTTTTTTCAGAATGTCAGCTGGGTCATAAACAAACTCGATTGTGCTGTGAGTAATATTCTTCTTGACCAGTTCCTGTCTGATGCTTGTCTTGACCTCTTCGAGTCGCTTCTGATCAGAGCAGCCTGTACTTAATGTGACTGTCAGTGCATGTTCCCGCCCGTCGATTGACCAGATATGAAGGTGACTGATATTCGTTACTTCTTCAGACCGTATGAGCAGCTCTTCAATTGTCGGCCTAGAGATATTTTTGGGTGTAGCTTCAAGAAAGACTTGAATCGTCTCTTTGAATAACGGCCAGGTCTTGATCATAATGAAGAGAGCAACCGCTACCGATAAAAGAGGATCAAGGTAATACCAGTCGGTAAAATGTAAAGTGACGCTGACTGCCAATACACCAAGCCATCCCAGTAAGTCTTCGATCATGTGCAGATTGATAAGGGATTCGTTATGTGAGTGTCCTTTACTCATGAGCCACGCAGCAAAACCGTTCGCTCCAATTGCAGCTATAGCGAGCCATAACATCCCCTGATAATTGACTGGTTCCGGCGAAAATATACGTGGAACAGAATGAAAAATAACAAGTGCAGACCCACCAATCAGAACAACAGATGTAAGCAGAGCCCCAAGAAGGGAAAAGCGCTGATGGCCGAAACTGTACTGGTCATTAGCTTCTTTACCTGATAGTCTTTCAAAATATCCTGCTGCCCCAACGGATAAAGCATCACCTAAGTCATGAACGGCATCACTAACGATGGCCATACTATTAAATAGAAAGCCAAAAATAAATTCGATAATCGAGAACATGAGGTTCAAATAGAAAACAACCGTGATTTTAGTTGTTGCTGACTGACTCTGCATGCCTGTCAGTCCATGATGATCGTGGTCGTGATGTCCATGCTGATGATCAGTTGAATCAGTCTCCTCATGACTGTCAATTAATGTCAGTTTATTAAACTCCAGTATTTTAAAAATTGCCTTTAGGTCCGCTTTACTTTCATCCACAGTGAGCTCTCTGTGATCATAATCAATGCTGACTGCTGCATCGTGCTGACTCGCATTGATTCTTGTCTCCAGTTCGGTACTGCAGTTCCCGCAGTGCAGTCCTTTGATCTTATACGTTATCATATGATTACCTCTTTTCATTTGCATGGGATATGACTTGTGTGAGTAAGTTATAGACATGGTCATCAGCTAGAGAATACACCCTTTTTCTGCCTTCTCTTCTAACACCTACAAGCCGGACATTTTTCAGTATCTTGAGCTGGTGAGAGAGCGCTGACTGTTCAACCTCAAGGCTTTCAGCCAGTTCAGTCACGCTCATTTCAGAATCAGAAAGTGCATAAATTATTTTCAGACGTCCAGGATCACTTAATGCTTTAAACAGATCAGTCACTTCGCTGATTGTTTCACCGGAAAGGGACATAGACATTCTCCTTTTACATAATACGTATTTTTTAAATATGAACAACTTTTCATATGTACATTTTACCATGTATTCGCAATTTATCAAGCCTTTAATAAACACGTCTGTAATAAAATATTCTCCGGTTCTATATTGCTCTTAATGTGCAGACAAAAACAGCACGGTCCTGACTTCCTGAATAACTGCAGGAAAGATCAGAACCATGCTGTTTTAATTTTATCTCAAATTGTCACCATTGAATCCAACCTGTGGACATCATTTATTTAACCAAACTAATTTCTTCCAGGAGAACAACACCGAGATCATGAGGATCGTTTTCATACAGTGCGGTTTCTGTCATGACCAGCTCACCATCAACACGTTTTATCTTAAGCTTGCAGTAGGAGCGGCTCAGAAAGAGGGATTCGGTAAAATCTTCCGCACGTTCAAGTTTTTTCTGGTTAGACTCCAGTATCGTATCCCCAATTTCAATGTCCATTTTTTCGGCAGGACTGCCGGGTCTTACGCCTACTACACGCAGGCCTTCTTCAGCAGGTCCAAACCGGAAGTTCCATTTCCTTTCCCGAAGTCTGTGTCTATAAAGCACAATCACTCCACCAAGGAGAAGGACAGCTAATCCTACAGCTGCTAGTTCAACCTGCCAGAAAGTTAGTGCAAACAGGATGACGCCTATGACGGATAAGCTGACAAAGTCTTTTACCAGCAAGTTCTTAGCCTGTGTCGGCATCTGAGCCTGTACTGTATACCTGAAGCCTACCAGAACAGGCAGGATCAGAAATGAATAGGGCTGACCGCCGATTGAAAAAACAGGCCACCAGTCAAACAGTTGGGTGAAGGTAGTCCCGGGAACGACAACCACTAGAGGAATCAGCCATAATGGTGTCATACGGTATCGGGCAACGAGTTTTCCTCGCTTCGTTTTCAGAAAGCGTGGAGTAAACTGATTGATTTTAGCTATATGAAGAGTAAGAATCGTGCTCAGTAAAACTAGGATAACCAGTCCCAATATCGGTTGCAGCCCCTGAAAAGACAAACTGTCTCCTTGTATGAGCGGGCTGTTGAACTGACCGACAATTACTGTGAGACTCATATTCTCTGGCACGAAAAAACCCAGAGCAAGAATCAGTAATGCTGAGAGACTGAACGTAAATACCGGATGAAGAAAACGGTAGCCGAAACCAAGCATGAGCAGCGTAACGATCTGATAGGCAATGATCCAGTCAAGACTGACCGGAAGTCCCGCAATGAAAGAAACAGCAGACAGGATGGCCCCTGGTATCAGTCCCCATAAGAAGAATCGCTTCAGTTCATAATGGTCCTTGTATATGCTTGCTCTTAATTGATGACGTGCGTACTTGAAACGTCTGCTCTTCGCTATAAAAACGAGTGCAATTCCGACAAGAAAGATCGGCTGTAAGATGAATAAAACTAGTGCGAGTAGAATATTTTGCAATACGGTCATGCTGGTCATCCCTTCTTTTCTTTCTCTTCATCATTTTATCATACCCACTTGGAAAATAGGGGCCTGTTCTGACAAAAACTTGAGGATAAATAAAAAAACCTTTCACTTATCGATAATAATCGATGAATGAAAGGTTTAAATAATTTATGGACGTCCAAAACCTGCTACATAGTTAGACCAGTAACCTGATGTAAATGAAGCTACTGCTACGCCAGTGGAAGTCTGTGCACCAATAAAGCGGCCCCCACCAAGGTAAATACCTACGTGGTCGACTGAACCTGACTGGTTGAAGAAAATCAGATCCCCAGGCTGCGCTTCTGACAATGAAACACGTCTGCTGGCTCCGAACTGTGCTGCTGCACTTCTTGGAATGCTTCTTCCAGCACGACGGAAAACAAACTGGGTATAACCTGAACAGTCGAATCCTGCAGGTGTCGTACCGCCATATGAATAAGGGGATCCTGTCAGACTATGTGCGTTACTGATCACCCCACCTGATGCGGCTGGTGCTGCAGGCTCTGCTTTTTCTTCAGCTGGCTTGCTGGAAGAACTAGTACTGACCTGTTCTTCCTCAGTCGCCTGTGACACATTGACTGGAGCCGCTGATTCAGCAGCTGTTCTTGATGTCTGAATTTCTTCCAGACGACGCTGACTTTCACGCTGCTGTGCTAAGAATGCTTCTCTTTCTTCTCTTACTTGGGAGCGTTCTGCTGCAATGGCAGCCATCATCATTTCCTGCTCGGCTTGATTTTCTTCCAGCTGAACTTTAGAATTTTCCAGGTTGGCAGCCAAAAGAGTCTGTTCTTCCTGTTTTTTGATAGTCAGACGTTCATTTGCTGCAATCAGCTCTTTGTCCTCTATCTGTTTTTCCATAAGATTCTGGTTCGCAGAAAACAGGGTGTTCACCACATCGATACGCCCGAACGCATCGCCAAGTGACTCGGAATCTAAAATAAATCTGAGAACATTTCCGGATTGTCCAGTGACTTGCAACGCACGAATTTGAGACTGAAGCTGCTCTTCTCTCTGTTCAATCTGTTTAGAAACGGTACTTATTTCTTTCTGAATTGCCTGCAGTTCGTCGGTTGTTTCCTGAAGCTGCTGAACCAATTCTTCAGCTTCCTTTTCAGTCGCTTCGATTTTTTCAGCAATTTCTTTCAGTCTCTGTTCTGCTTCTTCTTCCTTCGAATCAAGAGCGTCCATTTGTTCAGAGTAGTCCCCTTCTGTAAGAGGAGTAGCCTCTGCTTTAAACGGTATTCCACTCAACACAGTCATTCCAATTATCCCTGCTACAATCGCATTCTTAAATTTACTTCTAATATCCACGTCTGTCTGCCTCTTCTCTGCTATTTTGTTTTTATATGTACGAGAGGGAAGCCCCTCTCCTTAAATGATCTTAAACTTTCAGGAATTTTCTGATGGATAGTGATGATCCGACACTACCAATGACGACACCGATCATCAGAAGAAGTGCAACTAGCTGAATCAGGAACGGATTTGGTTCCAGTAAGGCAAAATAGGTTCCTGACAGATAAGTCATGATGGTATCAAATCCACTAAGATAAATATAAGAGATGATTGAAACTGGTATCAGTGCTCCGATAAACCCGATAAGCGCTCCTTCAATGAGGAACGGCCAACGGATGAACCAGTTTGTCGCACCAACTAGTTTCATGATCTCGATTTCGGTTCTTCTTGAGAAAATCGTCATCCTTATCGTGTTCGCAATTAGGAAGACAGCTGTGAAAATCAGTGCAACAATGATAACTGCTCCGACATTCCTCACAGTAGCCATGACTTCGAACAATCGGTCAGCCGTCGCACCGCCATAGTTTACATCCGCTACAAAGTTCATGTCTTCAGTCTGGTCAGCTACGTCCGATGTAACTTCAGGTGCTGCGGTATTGACGATGAACACATCGTGAAGCGGGTTGTCATCACCCTCAAACAGACCAAATTCGTCACCGTAACTTCCGATAACCTGACTCAGTTCGTCATCTCTGCTTGAGAATACAACCTGTTCCACTTCATCCAGCTCTTCAAGGTTCTGCTGCAGAGCTTCCTGATCTTCTTCTTCAGCTGCCAGATCGATATAAACTCTGACACTAACATCTTCTTCAACATCTGTTGCAAGTTTATTGACGTTCATCAGGATTGCGATGAAACTCCCTACAAGAAGCAGGGTAACTGCAACTGCACTGACCGCCGCGAAAGTCATCCATCCGTTACGTTTAATACTTTTAAATGATTCTTTAATATGTCTCCAGAATGTTCTAGCTTTCATATCCGTATCCCCCTTCTTCCTGGTCACGGGCAATACGGCCGTTTTCAACTGCCAGTACTCTATGCCTTACTCGGTTCACAATGTCACTGTTGTGCGTTGCCATGATGACCGTTGTTCCCCGATTGTTGATTTCTTCAAGCAAATCCATAATCCCCCATGCTGTTTCAGGGTCTAAGTTACCCGTCGGTTCGTCTGCGATTAGCACTCGCGGCATATTAGTAATTGCTCGAGCAATCGCTACACGCTGCTGTTCTCCACCGGACAGTTCATTTGGAAACATGCGAACTTTGTGTTTCAGTCCAACAAGATCGAGGACTTCCAGTACACGTTTCTGAATCTGTTTCGGATTTTTACCAACAACCTGCATCGCATAAGCGACGTTCTCATATACGGTCAGTCTTGGCAGGAGTTTAAAGTCCTGATAGACCACGCCGACATGTCTTCTGAGGAAAGGTACTTTCTTAGCTTTCAGTTTCACTAAGTCAAATTCCCCTACTTTTACATTTCCTTTAGTTGGAACTTCTTCTCTGTAAATCATTTTTATAAAAGTAGATTTACCCGCTCCACTTGGACCTACAACATATACAAATTCACCTTGGTCGATTCTTACATCGAGACCATTTATAGCAGTGATGCCATTAGGGTACTTTTTGTAGACATTAGTCATTTCTATCATTAAATAATCACCTATCTATTGAAATTTTAACTTCTTAACTTCTGGTCTGCTATGTGTGTGGCTTATTCCAGCCTTCATTAGTATATCATCGGGAAAACAGATGTCTGTTTTAAAACAATTACAAAAATATTTCATTGTAAGGAAATCGTATTATTATAGTGTAAATAACATGTTTTATATAACCTAATTCAACACACCTCCCCACTTTTAACTTTATTTTAATCATAAATGGGAAATTATATTATAAACACAACGGATATTCTTTTTTTTTGGGATTAACAAACCAAATCGTTTGTTACATACATAAATACACGTTTGACATATAATTATGTCCGATTTTTGACAATTCAGGACATATTGATAACTGTTCACTTGCTACCTAATAATACTTATATTAATGAATATTTAAATCAGGCGAGGAGTTCTATTTATCTTTTCAAATGCTGCTGAAAATGTCTGCTGTCCAGCCCTATAATTTTACTTAGTACTAAATTCTGAACAATAACAATAAAAGAATGATCCGATTTTCATCCGTACCATTCTTTTATATGCATATTTATCCCTGATTATAATAAACAGGTAATTTAAGAGCGATTCATTGAGGCTCGAAGATAAGACTCGATAAACGGATCCAGATCCCCGTCCATAACGGCATCAGTATTACCCGTCTCGTAATTTGTCCTGTGATCCTTCACCATCGAGTAAGGATGGAACACATAGGATCTGATCTGCGAACCCCACCCTATTTCTTTTTGTTCTCCTCTTATTTCATCCATTTCTTTCTGTTTCTCTTCCATTTCTTTCTGATACAGTTTAGCTTTCAGCATATTCATAGCTGTTTCTCTGTTAGCCAGCTGTGATCGTCCAGCCTGACTGGATGCGACAAGTCCTGTTTCTTTATGAGTGATTCTGACAGCTGACTCTGTTTTGTTGATGTGCTGTCCTCCTGCTCCACTCGCTCTGAATGTATCGACTCTTATATCATCCGGGTTGATCTCGATATCAATATCATCATTGATTTCAGGTGTCACATCAATTGAGACAAATGACGTGTGACGGCGACCACTTGAATCAAATGGAGAGATCCGCACTAGACGGTGGACCCCTTTTTCAGCTTTCAGCATACCATATGCATTCATTCCTTTAACCAACAGGGTCACACTCTTGATACCAGCTTCATCACCACTCTGGTATTCAAGCACCTCATAACTGAAGCCTTTCTTATCGATCCAGCGTGTATACATGCGGTAAAGCATTTCACCCCAGTCCTGAGATTCCGTTCCGCCGGCACCAGGATGAAGCTCGATAATCGCATTGTTCTTGTCATACGGCTCGCTAAGCAGCATATCCAGCTCAAACTGCTCGACTGCTTTATCAAGCTCTGATAATGTCATTTCTATTTCTTCTCTTATATCCGGATCATCTTCATCCCTTAGCATGTCCATTAGAAGTTCTACTTCTTCAGTTTTTGCTTCGAGTGATGCGAATGACTGGTATACACTTTTCACTTCATTTGCTTCTTTGATGACTTTCTGGGCAGACTCCTGGTTGTTCCAGAAATCGGGGTCCGCCATCATATGATCATACTCTGCTATATCTGTTTCCAGCGTCTCTAAGTCAAAGAGACCCCCTGAAGTCTTCAACCTTCTGTTTGGCTGAAGTTAATTTTTGAGACATTTCACTAATTTCCATAGTCATCCTCCATTTAATCGTAAGGAAAAGGAACAGATCGTGTTATCCGTTCCTTTCTCCCACTATTCTTCTTATCCCATTCTCGTATGTGTATCTTCATCGTGAGAATAGGTTGGTTTTTTATTTTTTCGACGGACATTCTGTTTCTTCCCGCCATTAGGTGTAACCTGTTCTCTTTGCAGGTTCTGTCTGATTTGAGATTTCATCAGCAGACGAGTCACTTCGTACTCGATCTCTCCAATCATTTCCTCAAACAGAGTAAAACCTTCCTGCTGATATTCGGTCAGTGGATTGAACTGTCCATATGAACGCAGTCCGATTCCTTGACGCAGCTGATCCATCTGGTCGATATGATCCGTCCATTTACGGTCAACGACTCTAAGGATAACCACTTTCTCAAATTCAAGGACCTGTTCCTTACCGTTAAGCTGAGATGTTTTCTCATCGTAATTGGCACGGGCCAAATCGACTAGCAGGTCAGTGATCTGAGAAGCCGACTTACCTTTAAGGTCATCCTGTGTCAGGTCTTCTGGATGAACAAGTACAGTATGCGCAAATTCTTCAATGTGTGCCAGATTCCATTTCGTTCTGTCTTCCTGCTGAGTATTCAGCTGAACATAACGCTCGATCGTTCTTCTGATCATCGGAAGCGTGACATAACCAAGTGATTCCTGTTCCAGAATCACTTCCTGACGCTGAGAATAAATGACTTCACGCTGTTCTCTCATGACATCATCGTATTTCAAAACATTACGACGGGTATCATAGTTGTTCCCTTCCACACGCTTCTGAGCTGATTCCACTTGTCGGCTAATCATTTTACTCTGGATCACAGCATCGTCTTCTGCAATTTTTAACCGCTCGAGAACCATGCGGATACGTTCTGAACCGAATCGTTTCATAAGATCGTCTTCAAGAGAGAGGTAGAATTGTGATACTCCTGGATCTCCCTGACGGCCGGCACGTCCACGCAACTGATTATCGATACGTCTGGATTCGTGACGTTCTGTCCCGATAACTGCCAGTCCCCCGAGTTCTTTGACTCCAGGTCCCAGTTTGATGTCAGTACCACGACCAGCCATATTTGTTGCGATCGTTACCGCACCAGGCTGTCCAGCATTTACGACAATTTCAGCTTCTCTGAAGTGATTTTTAGCATTCAGTACTTCATGAGGCACACCGGCTTTTTTAAGCAGGTTGCTGATCAGTTCTGATGTTTCAACTGCAACCGTACCGACAAGTACTGGCTGACCTTTGGCATGACGTTCTTTGATGTCTTGAACCACTGCATTGAATTTACTCTCAAGAGTCGGATATAGAAGATCGTCACGGTCGTCACGGATAAGCGGTCGGTTCGTCGGAATAGCTACAACATTCATATTGTAGATTTCTCTGAATTCTTCTTCTTCTGTCTTGGCAGTACCCGTCATCCCCGACAGCTTCTTGTACATACGGAAGTAGTTCTGGAACGTGATCGTGGCCATAGTTTTGGATTCTTTCTGGATCTCCACATTTTCTTTCGCTTCGATCGCCTGGTGAAGTCCGTCAGAGTAACGACGCCCTTCCATGATACGACCCGTAAACTGGTCAACGATTTTTACTGCACCTTCGTCAACAACATAATCGAAGTCCTTGTGCATGATAAAGTTTGCTCTCAATGACTGATCCAGGTGATGCACTAAGGCCTGGTTTTCGATGTCGTACAAGTTGGAGACACGGAAAGTCTTCTCAGCCTTTTCAATCCCTTCTTCAGTAAGGGAAATCGATTTGGACTGAAGATCGATTGTGTAGTCTTCCTCTTCTTTCAAGCCTTTTACGAAGAAGTCACAGCGCGTATAAAAAGAAGTTGAACGGTTGGCCTGACCGGATATGATCAGAGGTGTTCTCGCTTCATCAACGAGGATCGAGTCGACCTCATCCAGGATCGCAAAGTTCAAAGGACGCTGAACCATCTGTTCTTTATACACAACCATGTTGTCTCTTAAATAGTCGAATCCCAGTTCATTGTTTGTAGAATAGGTGATATCGCATTTATAGGCTTCTCGTTTTTCTTCAGATGATTTCGAGTTCAGATTCAGCCCGACAGTCAGTCCCATCCAACGGTAAAGTTCACCCATTTCATCAGCATCACGTGTAGCCAGGTAGTCATTGACTGTAACAACGTGAGCTCCTTCCCCTGAAATTGCATTGAGGTATACAGGCATAGTCGCTGTCAGTGTTTTACCTTCACCGGTTTTCATCTCGGCGATATTTCCTTCGTGAAGAGCAATCCCCCCCATTAGCTGAACTCTGAATGGATAAAGTCCCAGGACTCTTCTCGCTCCTTCTCTGATAGCTGCAAAGGCTTCTACCAGCAGATCATCCAGGGATTCTCCAGCAGAATACCTCTTTTTAAACTCTTCGGTTTTAGTTTTCAGTTCATCGTCAGACAGTGCTTCCATATCGGCTGACAATGCTTCAATTTTATCGGCGATTTTCCCATATCGACGTAACGTTTTTTTATCGTTCTCAAAAATCTGCTTTAATAAATGAGCCATGAATACAAATCTCCTCTATTCGTTGATTCTTCGTACACTTTCGGATTTTCTCATACTTTATTATCATACCACTATTACCCTGCAAAAAAAAGGCTTGAGAGTGTATATCCACAGCAGTGTTCTGATTTTGTTCATAAAAAAAAGGCGGACATGCTGCCCGCCTTTGGAAACGATGAATCAATCTGTTTCGATCAGTCCATATTTTCCGTCTTTACGTTTATATACGATGCTTGTTCCATTAGTATCTGCATCTTCAAAAATGAAGAAGTTATGTCCCAGCATGTCCATTTGAAGCACCGCTTCTTCAGCATCCATCGGTTTCAGACTCAGACGTTTTGTTCTGACGATTGATGTGCTCAATTCTTCTTCGTCGTCGCTTTCGATGTTCAGCTCTGCCCATAAGTCCGACTCGGCTTGCTGATGCGCAACTACGCCTTGGGAACGGCGGTTTTTTCTATTGATTTTAGTTTTATATTTTCTCATTTGTCGTTCCAGTTTATCAACGACTAAATCTATGCTTCCATATAAATCTGGGGAAGTTTCCTCCGCACGAAGGACAACATATGGAAGTGGTATAGTGACTTCAACTTTTGCTGTTTTGTCAGAGTATGTCTTCAGATTGACGTGTGCATTGGCTTCAGGAACATCATTGAAATATTTCTCGATTTTCCCTACTTTTTTCTCAACATACTCTCTAATTGCCTGAGTGACCTCAATGTTTTCTCCTCTAACATTGTATCTAAGCATAATACTTCACCCTTCCAAATCTAGTATAATATATGTTGTAATTATACAACCAATATTATCATCAAGCAATTATATTCCTTTATTGCTTACTTCAAGTATACATGAGAACGATTACTTTCTCAATGAAATTGTATCTGTATTTCTCTTGATTATCTAAATAGTGAAAAGGATCTGATAGAAGAAGGTTCCATCGGAAGAATCAGGTCTAAGGCATGATAAATTGTTCGACCAGTAGTATAAATATCATCTACTAGCACAACTGGTTTCCCTCGAATCAGTTTGTCATAACAGGAATCTATCTCAAAGGGTTGAGGACTTTCAAGACGCTGTTTCCTGTTTTTTTTTGACTGTCTTCCGCATTGATATCTGTTTACCAGAACTGGATTGTACGTGACTCCCGAGACAGCGAGAAGTAGCTCTGTCTGATTGAACCCCCTGGTAGAATAACTTTCTCTGGATACAGGAATTGGGATGATCACCGATTTCTGTCCTATTTTCCTGAAATACTCTCTTACTTCTTTAACGAACAGTTCGGCAATAGCACAGTCACCTGTGAACTTGAACTGTTCGATGATCTGACTTGCGAATTCGTTGTAAGCGTACATTGCCTCGTGAGTATGGATGTGTCCCTGATATGTCTTCTGCCATCTTAGACAATCCGAACAGTAATCGCTCTTTCCCTGAATACGGCAGCATCCTCTGCACGTCAGTTGATCATTCAGACTCTCCAGTTTCTCTCTGCACTGAAAACATAAGGTGTCGGGTTGCAGTTCAAAGCGGATCAGCGCATGTATTGTCAAGGTATTCGAATGAATCGTCCCGCACCATTTACATCTGCTCATAAGAGGAGTCCTTTCTTTGCTGCTTGGCTGTTCATCTGTCTGATCTGTTGTAATGCTCTCTTGGAGGATCTGGTCCACTCTTCAAGATAAAAAGTCACTTTGCCTTCAGGATAGTCAGCAGACCGACCGGCCCTTCCTGCAATCTGTACAAGAGCCGCTTCCGTGTAGACATCGTGGTCGGCAGCGAGAACGATGACATCGATATTTTTGAATGTTACGCCTCTTTCGAGAATAGTGGTTGTTATCAAAAATTGCAGCTCTCCTTTCCGCATGGACTCTACTTTTTCTTTTCTGAATGGATCCTGAGCATGGACACTTTCAAATCTGGTGGTACTGAAAAATCGTCTTAGAGCTGGCAGAATGCTATCCATCAGTCTGATGGTCGGGATGAACAGCAGAAACTTCTGTCCCCGAGAAATAAGCATCAGAATCTGTCTGCATGCTTTGGAGGCGGATATATCACTCATAGAAAATATATCTTTTTCCCTGATGATTTTCGGCACAGGAAGCGGGTAGCCGTGATAGCGCGCAGGCAGAATACTGGCTTCGATCTGACCCTTTGCAATTTTTCTCTGCAGCTTCCTGTCAGGTGTAGCCGTCAGATAAATAGTACTGGACTGTTTTTTTACTGCCTTTTCTGATGCATAGTACAGCCCTTCATTCTGATAATAAGGAAAGGCGTCAATTTCATCTATAATCAGTACGTCAAATGCCTCTTTAAATCGAAGGAGCTGATGTGTCGTTGCAATTACCAGCTGAGTGTAGATATAGACAGACTCCTCTCCTCCATAAAGCAGAGCAGTCTGAATATCAGGAAAGGCTGCTTGAATCCTTGGGGCCAGTTCCAGACAGACATCTATTCTGGGTGAAGCCACGCAAACTCTCTTTCCCGCCTCCAACGCCTCACTGATTCCTTTAAACAGCATCTCTGTTTTACCAGCTCCAGTAACGGCCCATACCACACGATCTGTAAATTCTTTAATAGAGAGAACAATTTCTTTAGATGCTTTTTCCTGCTGCTCCGACAAACTCCCCTGCCATTTCAAATAGGGTACGGGCTTTTTTGAAAACAAATCTGCCGCTTCACAGGTCACTAGTTTATCGCATGCTCTCACCTTTCCCAGCTGAATGCAGTACCTACAGTAGATACAATTGTTCCCGCAGATACACGGGTATCTTTCAGTAAGTTTGGAGAAAGAGCCACACCGACTGCACTGAGCTCGTCTTTTAACTATATGAAATGCCGGCCGGAATGTACACCCAGAGAGGTCACTTTCTGTATACTCAGTGAGCAGATCACTGAGCAGAAGTTCCCTGCCAATCAGATTAGTCAGGTCCACCTATCTTACCTCCTCTTTTTATCATAGTTTTCCGCTAACTAATATATTGTCCGTCTATTTTAAAACTCACGAAAAAAGGCCACCACTTTGGGTGACCTTTGAATAAATATATAAATGCTGTGGCTTACATTCTGGAGTAATCTTTCGTCCAGGACATTCCGATAGCTCCTTCGCCAGTATGAACGCCGACGACGGGTCCCAGAAAACTGAAGTTGAAGCGGACAGTCGGATACTTTTCTTCCAAGGATGCCATGAATTCTCTGGCTTCTTCTTCACAGTAGGCGTGGACAACAGTCGCCTGAATAGGAAAATGAGAGTTTTTCACAGACTCTTCAAAGACACTCTCCATCTTTCTGACTGCTTTTTTCTTGGTTCTGATTTTGTCGAATGGAATAATCTCTCCAGCTCTCATCGTGAGAACAGGTTTTATCCTAAGCAATGTCGCGACGCCCCCGGCAGTTTTAGACAGACGTCCACCTTTTATAAGATTTGTCAGATCATCGACAACGAAATAGATTTCAGTCTCTGATTTCAGTTCTTCCATACGCTCAATAATATCGTTTACTGATTTACCCAGCTTGGCCATTCGTGCAGCTTCCTTGACCTGAAAAGCCAGTCCTGCTCCTGCCAGACCTGAATCAACCGGATGGACTGAAATACCTTGTATAGATTTCGCAACGCTGAGCGCGTTCTGGAAAGTCCCCGAAATCCGGCTTGACAGATGGATACTGATGATTGCATCATAGTCATCTTGCAGACTTTCATACAAAGCCGTGAAATCCCCTACAGTAGGCTGCGAACTCGTCGGCAGCTGTTCGGCTTCTCTAACTTTTTCAAAGAATTCATCCGTAGTCATATCGATTTCTTCTTTATATACTTTTTTCCCAAAGATACAGGATAAAGGTACAAAATGAATATTTCCCTCTTTGTACTCCTGTTCATTTAAGTACGCCGTGCTATCTGTTACAATTGCAATACGCATATTTAATTTTTCACCTCCTATTATATGAGTTGACCTGGTAGACTCATTCAGCCCATTCCTGGCTGACTACGTCTCATATAAAAGACTGACTTCTATTATACACTAACACAAGAACGAATTGAAAGGGACCTGAGTATGAAAAACTTTCGAACTTTGAAACAGAACGGCCAGTATGAGCTGATTATAAAAAAATCACGCTTCATATGCACATTAGCACGAACAGAGACCGAAGAGGAGGCCCAGCAGTTTATCGATACGCTGAAGAAAGAGCACTGGAAAGCTAATCATAACTGTTCGGCCTACCTCATAGGTGAAGATGGAATGATACAACGGGCATCTGATGATGGCGAACCCAGCGGAACCGCCGGTGTGCCAATGCTTGAAGTCCTGAAAAAAAATAATCTTCAGAATGTTTCAGCAGTGGTGACCCGCTATTTCGGCGGGATTAAACTTGGAGCTGGAGGTCTAATCAGAGCCTACAGCAGTGCTGTTAGCGAAACACTCAAAGAGCTCGGTATTGTCGAAAAGAGACGCCACCAGTTTATACAGATCACCGTTTCATATCCGATGAGCGGCAGGTTGCAGAATGCTCTCCATCAGTCTACTTATCGTCTGGAATCCATTGACTATACTGACCAGGTCACATTTACCTGCCTAGTCGAGAGTGAACGTATCCATACATTCGAAGAAGAAATCACTGAGTGGACCAGTGCCCAGTTTTCTCAGTCTAACGGGGCTGAGGCATGGGTTGAAGTGCCTTTAGATGTCTAAAATAAGAATAAATCGTGAAAAGTGAGCAAATCAGACTGTTATTTTCTTTGAGTCTCTTGACACTTACGGTCATTCAGCCGATAATAATACAGGATTACTTTTTTTAATTATAGTAAGGCATCGAAGGAGACAGTAAAGTGAGTAAATTAAAACCAAATTCTAGAATGTTTTCAAATCATCGTCAGAAAAAGAAAAAGCAGCGAATTATTCTAGGGATCCTTATTCCATTATTTACTGTCATTCTCATAGGAGCTATGTATGTTGCACATTTATTTGCCACGATCGAAAATGAAATCGATGCTTCATTCGTAGAAATCGACAGGCCGGAACCAGTTGAAGAAGTCAACCCTATCGATCAGCCGGTCTCTTTTCTTTTCATGGGAATCGATAACGACGAAGTGCGTGGCCTTCAATCCACTCGAGCAGATTCCATCATATATGCTACTTTAAACCCTTTAACACATGAAATGAATATGCTGTCCATTCCACGAGACACCTATGTGCCGATCATGAGAAACGGCACAGTCGTTCGATGGGACCGAATCAATGCCGCTTATGCAATCGGCGAAGAAAGCGTCATGGTCCAGACGATCGAAGAATGGCTGGACGTCCCTGTCCACTACTATGCTACCTTCAATTTTAATGCCTTTTTAGATATTATTGACGAACTTGGCGGTATCGAAATGGAAGTGCCTGTCACGATCACTGAAATGGACTCTTCCGATCAGTCCGGAGCGATCCAACTCGAAAAAGGGGTCCAAAACCTTAACGGAGAAGAAGCCCTGGCTTTAGCTCGAACACGAAAAATCGATGATGATGTTGCACGTGGTCATCGCCAGCAGCTGATTATTGAAGCGATCATTCAGAAAGCTCTTGAATTTCAGTCAATTTCCAAATATACAGCTATTGCTGAGACAGTGGGAAGCAACATGCGTACGAACATGAGAATGAGAGATATGACAGCTATTGCCCAGACTGGGTTGAACCAGGCGTTTACTGTTGAATCACATGTATTTGAATGGTCAAGTTATATTGAAAGAGACATGGACCTGGTTAGGATTCAGCCTCAGAGCTTCACTGCAATCCAGTCCGCACTTCAGGATTCCCTGAACCGTACAGAAAAAGTTGATCAGTCTAGTTTGTCTGAAGACAGATCAGAAACTCAGACCAGCAGTTCCAGCGAAGAGGCATCTGGAGCTGGAGATTCATCAGACTGACCTTGAACTGTCATAAATGTTTCATATTCATGATACAATAAAAATCACGTTTTCAGATCAGTAAGTACTATTATCTACTGAACTGGAAACGTGATTTATTTATTTTCGAAGAAAAGTTTACATCCTGTTCTTGAAAAAAGACTATTAACTGGACAGCACTAGTCTTCCCCGTTCAGTTTCCTGCCGAAATCTTTCAGCTTTTTTAATAGCGGACGACGGTCTTCTCCCACAAGCCCTATGATTTCTACAAAGAGCTCGACACCCAACATGACGAAAATAGTCAGAAGAATCGACCCGATCAGTGTTGAAAAATTATAAAGCATGGCGATTACTGAAAAAATAGCAGATACACAGTAGATAGCGAGCACTGTCTGCCTGTGTGATAAGCCCAGAGACATCAGACGATGATGAATATGATTTTTATCCGCAGTTGAAATCGACTGCCTGTTCAATTTCCTTCTTATCATGGCAAACAGCGTGTCCGTGACAGGAATCCCTAAAATAATGATTGGAAGGATAAGGGAGATAAGAGTGGCATTTTTCAACCCTTGAAGGGAGAATACACCGATCATGAATCCGAGGAACAATGCCCCCGTATCTCCTAGAAAGATACTGGCCGGCTGAAAATTATATGGCCAGAAACCTGCTATCGCCGCTACCAGGACGAATGTCATGATCGAAACCGAAACTTCTTCAACGGTGAGGAAGAAAAATCCGATAACTCCCATAGTAAGCAGGGCAATCATAGAAATACCACTTGCTAACCCATCCAGTCCATCGATCAGGTTGATTGCATTGGTCAGACCGACGATCCACAATATGGTAAAGGGCATCTGCCAGGAACCGAAAGAGAGGGTCCCGAAGTAAGGTATCGTCATCGTTTCAAGAGCCACATCCCCAAGCCCGTATACGAGCCCTGCAGCAGTGATTATCCCAATCAGCTTAACCAGAGGCTTCAACTCATATTTATCGTCGATCATCCCGGTGATGACAATCACCGATGCTCCAGCGAAAAGTGGAACGATCTGAATATACGGAATAGGCAGGAGAAAGAATGATGAAAAAAAGAAAGCAATAAAAATAGTGATGCCTCCCATCGTCGGCATAACTTTATCATGCACTCTTCGTTCTTCAGGGACATCCAGTATATTGAATGCCCTGGCGACGACTTTGAAGACCGGTGTTAAAATCAGGGTGCTGATCATGGTAAATATACAAACCATCAGCACAATAAACATATTATACATATTCCTACTCATTTCTTTAAACATTTTATATAATTATAGCATCCTGTATGGAAAAATCCCAATTGCAATTAAAAACAACTTGAATTAAACTTATTAATAACACACATTCCTGTTTTAGAAAAGAGGGCTCTATGCAATCAGACAGACAGACACAAAAAGAAAAACGAAAATTATGGGTTAAACGTAGCTTGCTGACTGCTGTCATAGCTCTTGCCATTGTAGTCGGTACCTTTTCAGGATACTATGGCTATCAAATCGTTCAGCTCCTGGCAGATGTCTCTGAAGATACTCCCGAAGAACTGAGGGATACTTCAGAAAGTGATGAATCGATCAGAGCTATGCACCCGATTTCGATTCTCGCTCTCGGACTGGACGAAGATGACGTATCGAGCCGCTCTGATTCCATGATGGTTATTACGCTGAACCCAGGGCAGGAATCAACGAAAATCGTTTCAATCCCGCGTGATACACTTATCACCTTGCCAAACAGTGACAGGCAGGAAAAAATGAACGCCCTTCATGCCATTTACGGCATTTCTGGTGTTATCGATTATATTGAAGACTACCTGGCCATTCCCTTATCCTTCTATGTAACGTTAAATTTTGACGGTCTGGTCGATTTAGTAGATGCTGTAGGAGGTATTACTGTTGACTCCCCGCTGTCCTTTACCGTACAGGACAGTGAGGAAACCTTAAATGCCATAGAGATCGAAGAAGGTATGCAGAAACTTGACGGAGAACAAGCACTCGGCTACGCCAGAATGCGGAAGCAGGATCCACGCGGTGATTTCGGTCGACAGGAAAGACAGCGTCAGGTCATCGAAGCCCTGGCAGATAAATTACTCTCTTTCGGTTCGATTGCTAATCTGACCCCCATCCTTAATGCGATTCGTCCCAATATGCAGACCAATATGACGGGACAGCAGATCATGTCTGTTGCATCAAACTACAGACCAGCTGCACAGAGTGTAGAATCCATAGAGATCGCCGGTACAGAAGATTTTGTCTACTTCCCGGAATATGGTCATGAGTTGTATGTATACCGGCCTTATGAACAAAGCCTGCTCGCTGTTCAGGAAGAACTGCAGGCCCATCTGGAACTGGAAGATGTTCTTGAGACTGGAATAGACGAAGATCTTCCTCTTGAGAACGACAACAGTTCAGATGATACCACAGATGAATCTAGAAATGATACGATTACAGACTGATCCATTACCCGATATATAGAAAAAGTGAAGACAGCCCCCTTGTACCGGGTCTGTCTTCACTTTTTATTTCGTTGCCTCCAGAAAGAACTCATATCTTGCCCCTACGTACTGGGCACGTACATATTCAAAAGGTTCATTATTTTGTGTGTAACTGACCTGTCTAAGTCTCAGGATAGGGGCTTCCCTCTTAATATGAAGCAGGTCTGCTACCTTTTCAGAGGCCCATGTCGCCGAGATAGTCTGTTCCGCTCTAGCTACTTCAAACCCCTCTTCTGATAGTGTGCGGTATAGATGACGAGTCAGCTGTTCTTTACTGAATTTCTCGACGATCCGCTGAGGAAGAGTGGCCACCTCAAAGCAGATCGGTTCCCCGTCTGCATAACGAATCCTCTCCATGACCCGAACTGCTTCTCCCCGACCGAGCTGAAGTTTTTCAGCTTCACTTTCACTGGCCCGCTTTGAGTAATAAGACACCAATGTGCTCGATGGCTGTTTTCCGAGCTGTTCTATGGTTTCTGTAAAACTTGGTATGCCGCTCAGTTTTTCCCGGACTTTATCAGAAGCCACAAATGTACCGGCACCCCTTCGTCTTTCAAGCAGCCCTTCTTCTACCAGCGAACTCACTGCTTGTCTTGCTGTCATTCTACTTACACCAAAGGTTTCAGCAAGCGCTCTTTCTGAGGGTATCTTCTGCCCTTTTTTCCATTCATTTGAAACAATCATTTGTCTCATTTTATTGTGCATTTCAATATATACAGGAATTCTGTTAGTCATTTGCATTCCTTTCTAAAAAAGAGACGATATTACAGCTGACTGGCAGCTTCCTCATCTACTATGATAACGACATCAGGATGTGTCTGAAGAATACTCGAAGGAACTTCTTCTGTTACAGGTCCGTGGACGGTTCTCGCTATCGCTTCCGCCTTGTTCTCACCATATGCCATTAATATAATCTTCTTAGCAGACATAATAGATTTAATCCCCATAGAGAAAGCATGTCTTGGTACATCTTCTTCGGAATCGAAATAGCGTTTGTTAGCATCGATTGTTTCCTGTGTCAGAGTAACTTTGTGCGTCTTACTATCAAATGGTGTTCCCGGTTCATTGAATCCGATATGTGCATTTGTTCCGATCCCGAGTATCTGAACATCGATCGGATGAGCATCAACTATTTTATCGTACTTTTCCGGCTCTGTGTTTTCATCTCCAAGTCCATCCGGTATAAATGTCTGCTTGAATGGCTTATAATCGAATAACTGTTTTTTCATAAAAGTATGGTAACTCTGAGGGTGATCTTTTGATAAACCAATATATTCGTCCAGATTGATGGCTGTCTTATCTGAAAAATCCAGATCACTTTCTCTTAATTCTCTATAAAGTGTTTCAGGAGTGCTTCCTGTTGCAAGTCCAAACACTTCCGCTCCACTTTGAATCGCTTCTTTGATCAATTCAAACGCCTTTTTCCCTCCTTCGTTTCTATCTTTTACTTTTATAATTTTGATAGTGCTATTAGTTGATTTCATGTATCTTCCCTCCTGAGATAGTAGATAAAATAGTTAAATTTTCATCCATGATGAGCAGGTCTGCATCACAGCTTGGCTTCAGCTGACCTTTCTTATTGAGTCCAAACTCTTTAGCTTGATTGAATGCACTCATTTTAACAGCTTCTTCTATAGAGCAGCCTGTATAGTCAATCATGTTTCTGAACGCATCAATGAAGGTCAGGACGCTGCCTGCGAGCGACCCATTTTCAAGCCGCGCCTGCTTGTCTTTAACTGTAACAGTTTGTCCGCCCAGCTCACTTTCTCCATCAGGTAAGCCCTTCGCACGCATAGAATCTGTAATGAGCTGAATGCCGTCCGCTCCTTTAGTCTGGTAAGCAAGTCTGACCATCGGCTCTGAGATGTGATAGCCGTCCACAATCATCTCTACCATCACTTCTTTTTCAAGTAGACCATAGCCGCTGACACCAATCTCACGATGATGCAGACCTTTCTGACCATTAAAGAGATGGGTGATGTGTGTGGCTTTAGATGCCTTCAGTTCCTCGTATGAAGCGCCTGAATGTCCAGCTGAAAGAACGATCCCATTTTCAGAACAGTACTCTTCAAATTCCTCTATGTCTCCAGTCTCCGGTGCATAAGTGATCAGTTTGATCAGCCCACCGCTTTCTTCCTGCCACTTTTTAAGCGTATCAAGTTGAGCTGGTCGAATAAAAGCCTCCGGTTGAGCTCCTTTAAAGTCTTTTGATATGAATGGTCCTTCAATATGAATACCCTGGATGACTGAATTGCTTTCAGCAGCCTCTTTTACAGCTTTGACAGCAGCTTCGATCTGCTCATCGGATTGAGTGATCGTTGTTGCAAAGTAAGAAGTGATTCCCTCTTCAAGCATTTTATTGACCATTTCACCTATCTTGTCAGCGTCTGCATCCATCACATCCACTCCATATCCGCCATGACTATGGACGTCTATAAAGCCTGGGATGATCATTTTTCCATCAAGATCCTGTACTTCATCCGTTTCTTCTTCTTCAAAGGCTTCCATTTTACCTACACCAGTGATTTCCTCTGTGAAGCGGATATAGCCGTTGTCGATTTTTCCTTCGCCAGTATAAATACAGGCGTTTATCATTACTTTTGCCATGACAATCCTCCCTATATTTTATGTATATAAAACCCTTCACCGGTAAGCAAAGGGTTTTATCATAATCAATGTCCGGTTGATCTTACTTCCAGAACTCATCAAATATGGTTATAGGTAGATGACGTTTATGCTGGGTTTTGAGATACCAGTCTTCAATTGTTTCAGCAGCTTCTTTAGACACTTCTTCGCCGATCAGGTATCGGTCGATCTCATCATAAGTGACCCCAAGAGCCTCTTCGTCAGCTAGACCAGGCTTGTCGCTTTCAAGGTCAGCTGTTGGTGTCTTCTCTACCAGATGCTTAGGTGCATCAAGTTCTCTAAGAAGCTGTTTTCCCTGCTCCTTGTTCAGTCGGAACAGAGGATTAAGATCCGTACCGCCATCTCCGTATTTGGTAAAGAATCCTGTCACTGCTTCAGCCGGATGATCCGTACCCAGTACTACGCCGTCAGTATCTCCAGCAATGCCGTACTGAGCGATCATTCGTGCGCGAGCTTTAATATTTCCTTTATTGAAATCACTGATTTCAAAATCATTCGATTCCAGACTTTTTTCCAGTGCATCTACAGATCCCTTGATATTGACTTTGAATACTTTGTCAGGCTGAATCCATTCGATAGCATCCATGGCATCTGCTTCATCTGCCTGCTCACCATATGGCAGCCGCACAGCGATGAAAGCATAGTCTTCTCTGCCCGTCTCTTTCCTTAACTCTTCCACAGTCAACTGGGCAAGTTTCCCTAATAGAGTGGAATCCTGTCCTCCTGATAAACCCAGGACGAGTGTCTTCAAAAAGCTGTGCTTTTTAAAGTAATCTTTCATAAGATCGATCGATTTTCTTATTTCTTCTTTAGGATCGATTTCAGACTGTACCTGCATTTCCTCTACAATCAGTTTCTGTAAATCTGACATCATAACAATCGCTCCTTCGGTTTGATTTTTACATATGAATCGATTTAAAACAAGGCGTCATTTTCTGAATGTGTAGATTTCGCAATCTCCTTGAACAGCTTGATCGTTTCAACTTTCGCATCATATAGCTCCTGGGACAAGTCGACTGGATACGGTTCTGGATTCAGAAGGCGCTTATTCTCTTCCCATTGTTCCGACAGGCTTTCTTCAGCATATCTTTTGATTTCTTCAAGTTCAGGCATGTCATACACCAGTTCACCGTCTACAATGATATCCTGCAGAAGAGGACGCGCAGTAAAATCTTTTACCGTTTTGTTGATGTATGTGTACTGAGGATGGAACATGTACAATTCATCCTGCTGATCCGGACGTTCCCCATCCAGTGCAATATAATCCCCTTCAGGCTTCACATTGTTCTTTGAACGAATGCGCCAGACCTGCTTTTTGCCTGGAGTAGAAATCTTAGCAGCATTTGCTGTCAGCTTAAGTGTGTGGTGCATCTCTCTATCGTTTCCTTCGACCGACACGATTTTATAGACTGCTCCTAAAGCTGGCTGATCATAGGCTGTTATCATCTTAGTCCCGACTCCCCAGACATCAATTTTTGCTCCCTGCATCTTAAGGTTTAGGATGGTCTCAGCATTCAGATCGTTAGATACAAAAATTTTGGCATCTGGATAGCCAGCTTCGTCCAGCTGCTGTCTAACTCGCTTGGATAAATAGGATAAATCTCCTGAATCCAGTCTTACACCCTGGAAGTTAATCTTGTCGCCCATTTCATTGGCCACTCGAATTGCATTAGGGACACCAGAATCCAGGGTATGATACGTGTCAACAAGGAACACACAATCTTTGTGTGTTTCGGCGTACGCCTTAAATGCCTGGTATTCATCTCTATAAGCCTGCACGAGTGCATGAGCATGGGTTCCCGCAGCCGGAATACCGAATACTTTTGCGGCTCTTGTATTACTTGTCGAATCACAGCCTCCTATATAAGTTGCACGTGCTCCCCATAACGCTGCATCAAATTCCTGAGCTCGTCTAGCTCCAAACTCAAGGACCGGATCATTTCCGGCAGCACTTTTGATCTGCGATGCTTTAGTCGCGATCAGAGTCTGGAAATTGACAATATTCAATAGAGCGGTCTCAATCAGCTGACAGTCAGCCAGCGGCCCTTCCACTTGAATGAGTGGTTCGTTGGCAAAAGCAACCTCGCCTTCCTTAAAAGAGCGGATCGTTCCTTTAAAACGCCACTCTTTAAGATAGTCCAGAAAGTCTTCAGGAAATGTTTTAATTTCTCGCAAGTACGCAATATCTGACTCTGAGAACTTTATGTTAGTAATATAGTCGACGACGCGTTCAAGTCCGGCGAAAATCGTATACCCCATGCCGAATGGGTTGGATCGGTAATAGACTTCAAATACTGCTTTTTTTGTATGGTTGGCTTTCTTCCAATGTGTATATATCATATTGAGTTCATAAAAATCGGTATGCAATGCCATACTGTCATCTGCATAAGTTTGATACATTCTTTTTCCTCCTTAAAACGGGCACTTCTCTGTATGCAAGTATACCATAATTCTGACTGACCTGCGCCTCGTCTGTCTGGAATGACTAGTTTTTTGAAACAAAAAAACCAGCTACCTGTTGATGCAGGTCTCTGATTTTAGATTATACTATTATAAAATGCGATTACCTGGTTAGACTGTTCACTTAAGGAGAACTTTAATGCTGCTTTTCTCAATTGTCTGCCTTTCATCTGCAAACTTCCCTGTTGCCATTCTTTTTGAGCGGAGATCAAAGCTGATTTCAACTCTTCTCGGCTTTCGTTCTTAATCAACCAGCCAATATCTGGAGTGTTCAGAAGATTGTTTACATCCCCTACATCAGTAGCAATTACAGCAACCTCTTGTTCAGCTGCTTCAAGCAAAACGAGGGGAAAACTTTCACTCCTAGAGGGATGGACTAGAAGATCACTGCGCCTAATTAAGGTTTTTAGCTCGTCAGAACCTAGCCATCCATTGAAATAAAACTTAGCAAGTCCTTCATGCTTCTCTGCTCGTACCTTTAACCGCTCATATTCTTCCCCTTCTCCACAAATATGAACCTGGCATTCAAACTCTTTCATATCTGATAAAGCATCAAATAGAAGGTCATGATTTTTAATAGGATGCAATCTTCCAATTGTGATAATTGAGAATACATCTGTAATTCTATCTGATGAATCGATGGGCTTAGGTGCAGCAAAGTCGATACCATTATTAATAACTCTTATCCTATCTGTCTGAACACCTAAATCGATAATAATGTCTTTAATTTCCTTGGAAACTGCAATAACTCCATTTGCTCCAGTCAGACAGGTCGTATTTATTTTTTCGAATACTTTCCATTTTAAATTTTTCTTTTCAAAATCGAGTAGAGGATTGCTGTGAATCGTTGTCACCCATTTGGCTTTTATAAAGGGGCTTAGAAGTCGAATAAAGAGATTGGCGCGAGGGCCGTGTGAATGGACAATATCAAACTCCTGACTGTTAATGTACTTTAACAGGTGTATCAGTACACGAAGATCATATCTGCTCTTCTGCTCAAATACTGTGACTTTCAGCCCCCTTTGCCTAGCTGCCTGAGCAACCGGCCCCTCTTCCAAAACGAGCAGTTCAGCTGACTCACCTGTCTCCTCAAGTGCACAGAGTAAAGAAACGATATGGACCAGTCCACCACCAAACTCGTTTCCTGCGTTGATATGGGCTGTTTTCATATCGTTTCTTCCTTCTTGTTCTGTCTGTAAACTTCCCTTATGAAATAAGGCAGGGCAAGCATGCGCTTGTATCTTGACGGCTGCTTGGCGAGTCGGTAAAGCCATTCGATATGGAACCGTTGAACTAAGTACGGGGCACGTTTGGTTTTACCCGAGAGGACATCAAAGCTTCCGCCTACTCCGACCGCAATCCCATAATCAGCCGCTGCCAGATAAGACTTAATCCATTTCTCCTGTCTGGGAAAACCGAAAGCTACCAGAACAATATCAGGTCGAGTGGCTTTGACCTTCTCAATCATCTGAGGGTCTTCGTGATTGAAGTAGCCGTGATGGTATCCGGCGATTTCAAGATCTGGCCATTTCTCACTGACATTACTGACAGTCAGATTAATGATGTCTTCTTTGGCGCCGATAAAATACACCCGTTTATTGCTCAGGCTTGCTAGCTCAAGAAGGCCCAGCATCAATTCGAATCCAGGAACTCTCTCCTTGATTGGGGTCTGAAGTTTTCTGGAGGCCTGAACTATCCCGATTCCGTCCGGTGCAATAAAATCAGCCTCCATCAACAGTTTATAATAGTCCGGATTGTCATGAGCATACATGACAATTTCAGGATTAGCAGTCACAAGAAAAGTCTTTTCTTTTCTGTTCATACGTTCATACAGTCTTTCCAGAAATTCTTTTCGTGTCATATTGTCAAAAGGAATACCAAGAATCGTTATCTTATTCTGCATTTAAATGTTCATCCATTCTTGTTAAAAAAAGTAAAGCTGAAGATACATAGTCAGAAGCAGGTAACATTCAGAGCATTTAGTTAGTCTATAGCTACCTGATTTTTACCATTTTGTTTGACTTTATAAAGCAGACGGTCCGCACGGTTAAAGAATTGACTAACTGTTTCCGACGGACGAAATTCAGCAATTCCTGCACTGCTGGTCACTTCAGCCGGTTCAGTAAAGTCATTCCCATGAAAAGAAAGGCGAATCGACTCAGCTAAATCTCTCGCTTCTCTCAAATTTGTACCTGGAAGAACGAGAAGGAATTTGCCACCCTCAAAAGTTCCCGCCAGATGACCTTCCTGAAGTTTTTCCTGTATAATCACTGCAGCTTTCTTAATCAGTTCATCCCCGAAAAGAGGACCATAAAGAGAATTGTGTTTTTGAAGATTATCTATGTCAAAAACTATCATAGATAAGGTTTCCAGCTTATTCTTGCTTGTTTTTGATATGAGACTGCCCAGCTTGACAAGGATATTAGACCGGTTATACAGCCCTGTCATCACGTCCCGTTTAGACTGAAGTTCCCACTCTTTGTTTTTTCTCAACAGCTCTTCTTTTTCCTCTGCATAGTCAGAAACATCAAAAACGATTCCTGAGAGGAAAAGAGGACTCCCGTCTTCTGACCGCTGAGTAACTTTACCCCGGTCATAATACGTTTTATAGCTTCCATCTTTTGTCCTGATCCGATATCTGACTTCCCATACGGGTATTTTACCAGCAAGATGATCTCTCATTTCATCCATAACACGTTCATAGTCATCCGGGTGGAGACGCTCAGTAAAGAACTGAAAATCCACATAGTCGGGAAGTTCTTCCTTCGTGTATCCCAGCGCTGTAGCTTTTTTCGGGTTGAAAGTGACTTTATTAGCCGGAAAGTCCCAGAACCAGTGTCCCAAATTGCCTGTCCATGCAAATTCGAGCGAATCCTGCTGTTCCTGCTGATCAAGCAACTCTCGATTTAATCTTCTGACGGTCGCCAGTTCTTCTTTCAATCGTTCGATTTCCTGTTCTTCTTCGTTCATAAAATCGTCTCCTTTAGTATATCCAGTATAATACAGAAAGCTTACTATTTATACATCTGGAAAGATCTAATCAGAGAAATAAGAGAGAGTTCACATAATTGTCGATTTTAAAGGAAAGACAGCTCGATGCTTATCTAATATTTTTTTATTAATCTTCAGATCTCTCGATCGAAATCAGATGAACTTGAAGAGGATGACTCTCCATAACTGGCCCTTCATGAGTAACCATTACCTGATCCCCCAGTTCGAAGTTCTGATTATCTCCTGGATTGATAGAAACTTCAGTACCCGCTTGCCGAATTTCTTCTCCTTCATCCGGCTCGATAATCAACGTGCCATCTTCTGCTACTCGAATTACTGTGCCTGAAAATACAGACGGTTCTTCCCTGTCAGCTGGATCACCTGTATCCTGTGCCCTGCATCCTGCTGAAACGATGATGAAAAGAGCCATAAAGGCTGCTATTTTCTTCATTTCATCCCTTCTTTCGCTTGATTTAATGTTTCTTAAGAAGCAGCTGATCTATAAAATGATCAGTGGTCTTGTGAATAATCATGTCGGCTCTAAAACGTGTTGGAAGAATATATTCCTGAAGATTCTTCAAGTTGATGGTCCGCCAAACATTTTTAGCCATTTTAAAAGCCTCTTTTCTGTCGCCGACTGCATAAGGGTAATAATAGTTACTTGGATCCTTGAAAGCTGTCTGGAGAAGAAGACCGAAACGCTCGAGGTACCATTTTTCGATACGATCAGGTTCAGCATCCACATAAAAACTGAAATCAAAGAAATCGCTCACAAATATTTTTTCATTGGCAGGAAGCTGAAGGACGTTGATTCCTTCTACAATAAGGATATCCGGCTGGTCAATAGTTTCAAACTGATCAGGAACGATATTGTATAACTTATGTGAATACAGTGGGACTTTAATATTCCGACGTCCGCTTTTTACATCTCCCATGAATGAAATAAGCCTGTGCATGTCATAACTTTCAGGGAAGCCTTTACGATTAAGCAGATTTCTTTCCTGAAGAACTTCATTCGGATACAAGAACCCATCAGTCGTAATCAGGTCAACTTTCTTATTCGGATAGGCTCTGGCCATCATGGTCTGAAGAAAACGAGCCAGTGTGCTTTTTCCAACTGCTACACTTCCGGCAATACCAATGACATACGGCTCTTTTGACTCTGGTCGATTCAGGATTTTTTTAATTTCTTTCTGTCTTTTATGATAATGCTTCAGATACTGATGCAAAATTTGAAGAATAGGCAAGTATATTTCTTTCACGTCTTTGACAGAAACCCGGTCATTCAATGATCTCAGTGATTCCACTTCCTGATCTGATAAGGAAATCTCAGTGCGGTTGTTCAGATTTTTCCATTCTTCTCTGTTAATGATATAAAACGAATCGGATTCTCTCATCCGTTTCCCTCCGCTCTATGCTAATAATCTCTCCTAGTTTACCAAATGTGCATACCTCTTCACAATATAGCTGTTTTTATTTCGGGTACTAAATTAAAACTTTAATTAATTTTAAAGATCACTTGTTATGATAAATTAGTGTTTTTGTATAATATAAGTTAAGATAAATAAGATCAATCCTACTAGAACAACCGAGGTGAATTCATGAAGACCCTATCAGATCAGGCAGTCGGTACTGCACATGGAAAAATCATTCTTATTGGCGAGCATGCTGTCGTCTACAATGAACCGGCTATCGCCATGCCCTTTATGGCCACTCCAGTTGAGGTCATTATAGAAAAAATCAACGGAGGAAGTGTCATATCTTCCAGTTATTACCAGGGTCTTTTACAAACAGTCCCTGATTCACTTAAGAACTTAAAAAGTCTGATCCAGTCGATCTGCAGTGATCTGAATCAGCCTGTTGATGGTCTGAGCATATCCATATCCAGCCTGATCCCGCCTGAAAGAGGAATGGGCTCCAGTGCGGCGGTGGCAACGGCACTTGTTCGTGCTTTATTTGCCTATTTCGAAAGAGATATTGCTCATGATACTTTACTGAATTATGTTGAAATTTCTGAAAAAATCGCTCATGGGAATCCTAGCGGCCTGGATGCACGTGTTACCAGCAGTGCATCACCTATTTACTATAAAAAGAACAGTCACTTTGCCTCGATTCCTTTGCATGTCTCAGGCTACCTTATCGCTGCAGACACCGGCATGAAAGGTCAGACCAAGAAAGCAGTCAGAGATGTTGCGAGACAGATGGAACGGGCATCGCATCAAACACTGACGATCATAAAGAAAATCGGTCATCTGACGGAAGAAGCAAGGCTGGCCATTCAGGATGATCATGTTGAGCTCCTTGGTGAACTGCTGACGCTTTCCCATGACTGCCTCAAGCAGATCAATGTGAGCAATGACCGACTCGATCATCTGGTAGACACCGCTATAAAGAATCATGCCCTGGGAGCAAAACTGACGGGTGGCGGTCGTGGTGGATGTATGATCGCACTGGCTCGTACAGCTAAGCAGGCTAAACTGATCGCACATAAACTGATGGAGAACGGAGCAGTCGAAACCTGGATCCATGCATTAGGAGAGAATAGCAATGAATAAATGGGTACGTGCACACACAAACATCGCCCTGATTAAATACTGGGGAAAAGAGAATGAAGACCTGATCATTCCTAAAAATAACTCTCTGTCACTCACATTAGATGCGTTTTATACAGATACTTCTGTAACATTTGATGATGCACTGACTGAAGATGAACTCATCCTTGATGGAGATAAGCAGGATGCCCGAACATTAAGCAAGGTTCAGAGAGTTCTGGATGAAGTAAGGACACTCGCAGGGCTCGAATCTAAAGCACGTATTGAAAGCATCAATCATGTACCAACTGCAGCTGGACTGGCTTCCTCAGCATCTGGTCTCGCGGCTCTTGCCGGTGCAGCAAGTCAGGCAGCCGGACTAGATTTATCTGATCAAGAATTATCCAAGCTTGCACGCATAGGATCCGGTTCAGCCTCTAGAAGTATATTCGGTGGATTTGCTGAATGGATCAAAGGGCATGATCACGATTCTTCTTACGCTGTTCCAGTTGATGACGCCCAATGGGATATCGGTATGCTGTTCATTATTGTCAACGATGCTAAAAAAGATGTCTCAAGCCGGGACGGAATGAAACGGACAGTCGAGACATCTCCCTTCTACGACGGGTGGCTGAATTCACTGGACGCTGATTTGTCTGCCATGAAGCAGGCTGTTTCCTACCGTGATATTGAGCAGGTCGGTCAGATTGCCGAACGGAATGCGCTTAAGATGCATGCAACAACATTGGGCGCTTCTCCTCCCTTTACTTACTGGACAGCTGAAAGCATGAAAGCAATGGATGCTGTCCGTGAATTAAGAAAGTTGGGCTATACAGCCTACTTCACAATGGATGCAGGCCCGAATGTAAAAATCATCTGCAGACAGTCAGACTTGTCTGCTTTAAAACAGGAACTGTCTAAAACATTTGAAGATAAACAGTTGATTGCTGCAAAACCAGGTCCAGGCCTGCATCTGCTCAACTGATTCCTGTCATCATCTATTTAACGGAGGGAAAGATCCATGCTGCAAAAAGCAGAAGCTAAAGCTCCTGGAAAACTCTTTATAGCCGGTGAATATGCAGTTGTCGAACCAGGGTCTCCCGCAGTCATCGCTGCTGTTGACCGGTTCATTACTGTTTCAGTTTCACCTGCAAGAAAAGAGACAGGGACGATCCACTCCTCTGTTCTTTCAAATGAACCGTTAGACTGGATTATCGGTGATCATGAGGTCATCTTGGAAGAACCGGATCAGAGAGCGTCTATCATGACAGCAACTCTGAAAGCACTCTCACGATATCTTCATGATTACGGCATCAAGCTGGCTCCTCTCGATATATATGTAACAAGTGAAATGGTCAGCAGCGATGGTCTGAAATATGGACTAGGATCCAGCGGAGCAGTAACAGTCGCTCTCATACAGGCTGTTACTCGAGCGTACGCACTTAATTTGAACCCTTTACAGGTTTATAAGCTTGCCTGCCTCTCCCATCTATCTTTGGGAAGCAGAGGATCCTTCGGAGATCTCGCTGCAGCCAGCTTTACAGGGTGGATAGCCTATACCCGTTTCAGCAGTCAGCCTGTTTACGATATGCTTGATTCTCTCAGTACGAGAGAATCAGTCGAGCGACACTGGCCTGATCTGATGATCGAGTCCCTGCCACCCATCAATAACTTACACTTCCTGGTAGGCTGGACAGGAGCACCCGCGTCCACTGAAAACCTGGTCAAAACGGTTTCCCGTTCAGATGATGCACTGACTTACACTCGATTCCTCGAAGAAAGCAGGCACTGTGTAACCGATCTGATCGATGCCATCAAAAAACAGAATCAGGAAGGGTTTCTTGCAGCCCTCTCCCGGAACCGGGACATTCTATATGCAATGACGGCTTTCCAGAAACGTGTATATGTCACACCTCTTCTAGAAAAACTGCTTCAGACAGCCGATGCACATCAGGCTACTGGCAAAATTTCCGGAGCTGGCGGTGGTGACTGCGGTATCGCCTTTTTACCTGATGAAATGGATCCTCAACCTCTTTTGTCCGAATGGAAAAAAGAGGGGATCACCCCACTTTCACTGGCTGTTTATCATGAGCCAACTAAACTGACTTAATGGAGTGACCTTATGCCTAAATCAAATAACAGAAAAAACGAACATGTTTCGTTGTCAGAAAAATTCTATGACGGACAAGTCTCGTCTTTTAAAGATATTTCTTTTGTCCATCATTCTTTTCCAGAAATGGATGTCTCCGATGTCGATCTGTCCGTTTCTCTAGAAGGACTCAACTTTTCTGTCCCCTTCTTCATCAACGCTATGACTGGAGGAAGCGAATGGACCGGAAAAGTAAATGAGAAACTGGCCATCATCGCACGTGAAACAGGTCTGGCTATGGCTACCGGCTCAGTGAGTGCCGCTTTAAAGGATCCTGAACAGGAAGAGTCATTTAAGATCGTTCGTAAAGTTAATCCTGATGGCCTGGTATTTGCTAATCTAGGAGCTGGACATGGACTGGAAAATGCAAAAAAAGTCGTGGATATGCTGGACGCTGATGCATTTCAGATTCATATCAATGCGCCTCAGGAAATTGTCATGCCGGAAGGTGACCGCGAATTTAAAGGATGGCTGGACAATATTGAATCCATAGTAAATGGACTTGATGTGCCCGTCATAGCTAAAGAAGTCGGCTTCGGCATGAGTCGAGAAACCATCCGTTCACTGGAATCTATCGGTGTAAAGCTGATCGATATCAGTGGTCAGGGTGGAACCAATTTTGCACAGATCGAAAATTTCCGTCGCAAAGATTTTAAGCTGGATGATCTGGAAGAATGGGGTCAGACAACCGCGGTGTCATTATTAGAAGCGGGAGATAGCATAGTGAATGCCCACGTCATTGCCTCCGGCGGTATTCGTCGTCCGATGGAAATGGTCAAAGCCCTGTCACTCGGTGCATCACTCAACGGACTGTCAAGCCAATTCATGCATATGGCACTCAAAGACGTGGACCAGGCTATTGTGACGATCAGTCAGTGGAAGACTGAACTGGCGCATATCATGACGCTCTTGGGGGCCAAAACAGTAACTGACTTAAGGAAAACTGATGTCATCATCTCTGGCAAGACTGCGCAATGGTGTCATGCAAGAAACATCTCAATCCAGAAATATGCTTCCCGTACCTAGATGGGAAGTTTTTCATATCATCTGAGGCGTGCCCTGAAATCCAATGACCTAAGTTAAAGAAAGGTGATGTAATGGCAGACAGGAAAAAAAGCTTCTTTCACTCTGAAGTATGGAAGCTGATCTATATTCTTTTACAGTGTACCTGGGGACTTCTTCAGAGCACGATCGGTTTGATTTTATTTCTGATTTTTCTCCGTTGTCCTCATGACCGTTTTCATGGCAGCATCCGTACAAAATGGCCAACATTGAATGGCATATCGCTGGGCCTGTTCATTTTCACGCCCAACGACAAAGATAGTCGACTTCTCCGAAGATATAATGGGAACCAGTCTCGTCTGACTGACCAATGCGAACGCATGTCAGTTCATGAATATGGCCACACCTATCAATCGCTCATTCTTGGTCCGCTTTACCTGTTCACCGTGGGCATCACTTCATTGGGCTGGTCCCGACTGAACCGCTACAAGCAATTACGAAAAGAATACGGTGTGCCGTATTCTTCATTATGGACAGAGAGGTGGGCAAACGATCTGGGAGAAAAAGTACTTGAGCGGCCATCGATCAGACATTAATTCAAAGCATACTAAAAGCACAGCTTGGGTGATTGACTACTTTTCTCCCCCTAAACTGTGCTTTTTATGTGCCGCCATCTTCCCCTATCTTTTCTGGGTTTAAACTTGTTCGAGGTAGGCAATGATAATAGTATTGATTGAGAACTATTTTGGTGATTCTGACAGTCGTCAGGATCTTCTTAGTGCCGAAGTACAGTTGGGTCACAGTTGATATTATTTGGAGTCTGTCTTGGAACCCATTCGAGCTCTTTTTGCTCTCCACTTTTTCGTAAGATGCACCTTCTAAACATCTCGAAGGTTCTTATTGTCTCCAGTTAGGTCACAAGACACGACTTAGAACACATTCAGACCGTAGTCCCACCCAGGTTGGACTACTAGACGATGAGCCACATCAAGCTGATCGCACTGACTCCTAGAATCATAGACCAGAGCAGACTTCTTGTTTTCAAAGCCAGCAAAATGACAAGAACAGAAGGCAGCAGTTTTATATTCATGACAGGATTCAGATTAAAAGACTCCTCCCAGAAAAACACATCGGAGGCTACAAGAGCCGCAAAAATAGACACCGGGATGAAGGACATCCAGCGGCTTAATGAAGGCGAAATCTCTTTTTTACTTAACAGAAGCAGCGGGAAAAAGCGTGGAACAAATGTCACGACAGCCATTCCCGCTATTAGTACGACTTGATGTTCAAGCATGGCTGTTTCCTCCTTTAATGCGATCGGTTCTATTTTCAACTATATAGCCTATGCATGAAGCTAAAACTGTCGCGATGACCAGTGCGATGTTGTGCTGAAGAACTACTGTCAGAATGACTGTAAAGCAGACTGAAGCAATTGCCGCCACAATATGTGCCTTAGACACGAACTGCATAACCATCATACACAGAAACATAGCAATGAGTGCATAGTTCATTATGAGTGTGTTGATGGGAAACTGACTTCCGATTACTCCACCAAGAATGGTACTGACGATCCATGTGCTGTAGTTGGACAGACTGGTCACCAATGCCTCATTTGGGTGCCACTGATTATTCTGAAACCTGGAGTAGTTGATGCCAAAGGACTCATCAGACAAGGTATGACCGAAGAGTCCTAGATAAAGTAAGGACTTATCTTTGACAAAGCTCGATATACTGGCAGACATCAGAACATGTCTCAGATTCAGGAAAAAAACCATAAGGATAACCGACGGAACAGACGCCCCCATAACGACCAGACTTGCCGCAAGGAACTGGGCGGCACCCGCATAAACCAGCAGGCTCATCATCATGATCTGTCCGACCGTAAAGCCGGCATCATATAGGACGATTCCACAGGCTATTCCCAAGGCAATATAGCTCGCCATAATGGGTGTACTGGCTTTTACACCACTGATAATTGTATCTCTTCTCATTTTCAGCACCTCTACTTCTATGTAAATATTATAATAGTATAGCATAGTTTTTCGGCTATTAAAAAAGCAGCCTTCAAGAGTATGTGTCAAGACTTTGGCGGAAACTTTTTTTCTAGAGATGGTAACTCTTCAATTTTAATATTAAAATG
>NZ_BAAADA010000181.1:0-8553 GCF_039522005.1 Alkalibacterium indicireducens | reverse complement strand
ACTGTTTGATCTCGTTGATTAACCTTAAGCCGATAGGCTTTCCAAGGTCTGATTAGGGTGCGAAACTTGAGATATTAATAATATTGCTATTGGAAATAAGTTAGCTGTAACTCGTCAGGGTGTAGAGTCAATGCTGCCCTCTGCTCAGAAGTCGAATCTAATTAAAACTGATAACAAATCTCAGTTTAATAATGTACAAGATTTTATTCAATGGATTTCACCATTAGCTGTCAAAGTATCAACTGAGGCTAAACAAGAAGCTCTTTACCCTTCATTAATGATTGCTCAAGCTATTCATGAAAGTGGTGTTGCTCGTGCCATTGGAGAAAGTCAACTTGCTAGACCGCCTTATCATAACCTCTTTGGAATAAAAGCTAGAGGGGATCAAGCGTATGTTTTAACTTGGACATGGGAACATATGAACAATGAGAATATTTCCGTTTTAGCTGGTTTTAGACGCTTTCCTTCATACGAGCAGTCCTTACAGGCTTATGCTCAGTTATTAAGATTTGGTCGAGGAACAGGAGAAGATTTTTATTATAGAGGAACTTGGCAGAGTAATACAAAGGATGTGTGGGAAGTATTAGATAAAGGTGGACTGAGAGGTTACGCTACTGATCCAGCTTACTTTACAGCAATTAGAAGAATAATCAATGAGCATAATCTCACTCAATTTGATAAATAAATTATGACAAAAAATAATTACTTAGAAAGGAACATCTTAAAATGCAATGTATTAATAAGCGACTTAAAAAGTTGCTTCTAGCACTATCTGCCACTATTATGTTATCAGGGAATTTTGGATCGTTCATATCCACTATTGTTTCCGCCTCAGAAAACAATGAAACTGAAGATGTTGTAACTGAAGCCGTTGTTCAGGATGGACTTAATAGTAAAGATGAATCAATTAATGAGGTCACCAGAGAAGAAGTGAGCCGAGAAGGAAGTAACGAAGAGGACATTCAAGATGAAGCACCTACTGATAGAGTAGATGGTGAAACAAAAGAGGTATTCCTGGACGGAGCAGAAGATTCTTATTCAGATATGGAAAAATCATACATGGATTTTTTGAACTCATATGATGAACTAACTGAAGAAGAAATAATAGAAAACCTTGATGCGTTTCAATTATTTATAGATGATGAAGATACCATCCATTCCATGATAGAGGTACTAGAACCAAAAGAATTTGGAGCTAGTCAAAATAAAGATTTAGTTGAAAGATTACAGTTCATTAGAGAAGAAAATAAGCAGAAATCAGTTGTTAACTCCCTGATGACTACTCCACTAGAGGAAGTTTCCAACATGAATATGATGTCTGTCAGTTCAACTGCTAACAATACCACTGTGGAACGAATTGCAGGTCAGAACCGCATGAGAGTGGCTGAAAACATTAGCAGAAGAGGATGGAGCAGTAGCGATACCGTTATCATTGCCAATGGATATAAGTTCACAGATGCACTTTCTGGCACTCCGTTGGCTGCTCATCATAATGCACCAATGTTACTGGTTAGTGATAAGAGAATAGATAGTGAAACATTAACAGAAATTGCCCGTCTGAAAGCTCGAAATATTATAATTTTAGGCGGTCCTCATTCAGTACCAGAACACATCAGTAATACTTTAAAAAACAGAGGATTAAATGTCAGACGGATAGCTGGACAAAACCGCTATGATACATCTAGAATGATAGCTGAAGAAGTGATTTCATTACGCGGACCTTCAACAGCACATTTAGTTAACGGCGACGCATATGCTGATGCTGTGAGTATTTCTACAGTAGCAGGAAGATACAAACAACCAATCTTGTTAACGAGAGCTAATGAGCTTCATCCAGAAGTCAGAAAACTGACAAACACAATTAAAGACTGGCGAATTATTGTTGGGACAACTTCAATAAGCAATACTGATGAAAATCAGCTTAAAAGTAGAGTCAGCAACGCTACACGGTTGGCTGGAAAAGATAGATATGAAGTCAATAAAAGAGTGTTAAATCACTGGGGAATCTCAGGCAGAAAAGTTTATATTGGTTCTGGAACAGCTTTCGCAGACATACTTACTGGATCAATTCTAGCTTCGAGGGAAAATAGTGGAGTGTTACTATTGGATGAGCGAGACAACAATATTCAAACAGCTGAAAACTACGCTAGAAACAAAGGGTTAAATCATTTTATAATTTTAGGTGGCACAAACACCCTTTCTAATAGAATCAATGAAAGATTTAGAGATTTATATAAATCATCGAAAAAAATTATCTATCTAGATCCTGGCCATGGTGGAATAGATTCTGGTCCAGTTTATGGTGGTATATCAGAAAAAACTTTGAATCTATCTCTTGCACGTATTTTAAGAGATTATCTAGTATCTTCAGGTAAATATGAAGTGGTTATGTCTAGAAACAGTGATACATTTTTAACTTTAGAACAAAGAGCAAATGATGCGAATGCTAGAAATGCCGATATATTTGTAAGTATTCATTATAATGCGATGGGGGGAGTTAATGCTGGAAGAGCACGTGGAATAGAAACATTTATCCATCATCGTGTATCCTCCGGGTTCGGTCAGGAAACAAACAGGAATGCGTTCCTTACAAGTGATCCTAGAATTAGAGACAGCCTAAGACTTGCTGATCAGATACATCCTCGATTAATATCAGCAACTAAACTTAATGATCGTGGAATAAAAGGAAACAATTTTGGAGTACTAAGAATGACTAAAATGCCTGCTGTCCTTGTAGAATACGGCTTTATGGATAATGCAACTGAATTATCTATTATTAGAACTACTCAACATCAAAGAATAGCTGCAATGGCAACTAAAAATGGTATAGATTCATACTTTGGATTTTAATATATTAAACATTAAGACTTGGAAGGGAATCAGTTAATGATAATCCTTCTAAGTCTTTTTATGAATAAATATAATATATTCATTAAAGTTGAGTTTTTTCCTTAGTTAAAAGTAAACCTATTGGTATTACGTCAATATCTTGGACACGATTTAAGAGAATTTCTTAATGAAACATGGACCGTTTTGAGGACTCAAGGTTTCGGTAAACGTTCTAACCGCTGACGCATTTTAGAACATTTACCGAAACCATGAGGAAAGCTAAAGTCTTTCTATTTAACCGTCCTATTGATTCCGTCTAACTTAAATGACTGCTTGATCTAAGTATGCTTGCTCAATGGCTAGGGGCGTTCGGTTCCCAAGTGCCGAGTGAATTCTCTTCCGATTGTAGAAGGCTTCAATGTATTGAAATAATTCTCTATAAGCGGTATCGAAATCAGGATAATTATTTTGATAAACTCCTTCCTTTTTTCCGATAGAATGAAAGGATTCGATTACGGCATTATCGTAAGGACTTCCTTTCCGACTGAAACTATGACGAATCCCTTGTTTTTCTAGCGCAGATTCATACGCTTCGCTTGTGTAGTGTGAACCAAGGTCAGAATGGAGAATGAGTCCTTCGGCCGCACCGTATCGTTGGGTTGCCTTGGTTAAAGTATCAAAGACCAGACCCACAGTCATCTGTCGGCTAGATGGAAAAAATAACTAGCGCAATATCTGTAGCAAGCTAAATTGTTGTGATTTATTCACATTTTATAATAATCAAAGACATATAAACTGGTAAACTTATAGATAGATATTTTGAAGAGAGAAGGAAGTCTATGACTAAACAATCAAGATCGAGAAAACATTACAAAAGAAATAATAAACGAACAGCTGGAAAAATCATCTTTTCTATATTTATGCTAATGTTTACTCTTATAGGAGCAATAGCTGCTTATATTGGGTGGCAAGTATACTCAGACCTGAGATCTACAACAGACGAAATGTATAAACCAGTGGAAGCACAGGAGCAGCATACAAGTCGTCAGGAAAGACCTCTTGATGTTGATAAAGGTGAAGACCCATTTTCTGTTCTTATAATGGGTGTCGATACAGATGGTCCAGATAACATGTCAGGGCGCTCAGATACACTCATGCTATTAACTATAAACCCCAATACTGAAAAAACGAGCATAGTCAGTATTCCTAGAGATACCTATACGGAAATCGTCGGACGTGGGACTATGGATAAAATAAATCACGCTTATGCCTTTGGCGGTACAAGCATGACTGTAAATACAGTTCAAAATCTGTTTGATATTCCAGTGGATTATTATGTATCAGTTAATATGGAGGGCATGCAACAAATCGTGGATGCTGTAGGTGGTATAGACGTTGTTCCTTCACTTACATTTTCTCAAGGGGAGTACACATTTGTAGAGGGGCAGACCACTCACATGGATGGGGCTAAAGCTCTGGCGTACTCTAGAATGAGAAAGAATGATCCCTCAGGAGATTACGGAAGACAGCACCGCCAGAGGCAAGTTATTGAAGCCACGATGCAAAGTGTGGCGTCTCTTGACTCTGTAATGAACTATCGATCAATCCTTGGAGCGATGAGTACTAATATGCGTACAAATATGGCCTTTGAAGATATGGTGGATATGTTTAACAACTACCGATCATCTGTATCAAATGTCGAACAGCTTCAGCTTTCAGGTAGCGGAACAATGATGAATGGTGTGTATTATGAAATGATACCCGATGAGGAAATTGCACGTGTGCAGGATCATTTGAAATCTGAACTCGAATTGAATTAACTATTGTATAAAATTTTACTGCCCTGTTGTAGATTCCATCTTAACAGGGTATTATTGTATTGTATGTAAAAATTTCGGAAGGATGAACTAGATGAATATTACTGTAGTAGGCATGGGATATGTTGGTTTATCTAATGCTATTTTACTGGCGCAAAACAACTCAGTTAAAGCCTTAGAAGTTATTAAAGAAAAAGTTGATATGATCAATGAGAAAAAATCTCCCATTGTTGATAAGGAAATATCTGATTATCTTGCAAACAAAGATTTGGACTTGGTGGCAACAACTGACAAAGGGGAGGCATACGGTAATAACCCGGAGTATGTAGTCATTGCTGCACCAACTAATTATGACGACAAAACAAATTACTTCGATACATCACTGGTAGAAGATGTGATTTCAGATGTACTGAAGTATTCCCCGAATTCAACAATGATTATCAAGTCCACTATTCCTGTAGGTTATACTTTGGAACTTAGAAACAAGTTCGATACGGACAACATCATCTTTTCACCAGAGTTCCTTAGAGAAGGAAACGCCTTATATGATAATCTATATCCTAGTCGTATCATCTTAGGTGAAGAGTCAGAACGTGCCCAGAAATTTGCGGACTTACTTGTAGAAGGTGCGCTTAAAAAAGACATTTCTGTTCTTTTAATGAAGTCAACAGAAGCCGAAGCAGTTAAGTTGTTTGCAAATACTTATCTAGCTCTACGTGTGGCGTACTTCAATGAACTGGATACCTACGCTGAAGTGCACAATCTGGATACTCAGTCAATCATTGATGGTGTTTCTTTAGATCCTCGTATCGGTGATCATTATAATAACCCTTCATTTGGTTACGGCGGTTATTGTCTGCCTAAAGATACGAAGCAGTTATTGGCTAACTACGACAAAGTACCAAATAATTTAATCGCAGCTATCGTTGACGCAAATAGCACACGTAAAGATTTCATCGCAGAACAAATCATTGCTAGAAATCCGAAAAAAGTAGGAATTTACCGTCTTGTCATGAAATCTGGTTCCGATAACTTCCGTCAAAGCGCTATCCAGGGAATTATGAAGCGTATCAAGGCTAAAGGGATTGAAGTCGTTGTTTATGAACCGGTATTAACCGAGGACACATTCTTCAGATCAAAAGTTAATAATGATTTGGAATCATTTAAAAATGAAGTAGACGTTATTGTAGCGAACAGAATTACTGAAGATATAGAAGATGTAAAAGAGAAAGTATACACTAGAGATTTGTACAACAATAATTAATTGGACGTGCACTGGTTGGATAGGACTGAATCCTTTCGGTCGATCCGACTAGTGCATTTTAAGTTATGAATATTTAAATCGGTTTGAATGGAAACAGGTTATTTATTTGTATTAAATGTTAGGATCTGTAATTATAATTATTTCAAACTCGAAATGTGTCATTTTTTTGAATTAATCACTTTAATAAATTTTAATATATTGTTCACCCGGTACAAAGTTGTTATTTTATATGCTATTCTGTAATCTATGATAATTTGCTATATAGATATTAGTAATTTCAGTCGGTGTAGCAACAGGAGGATAATATGGAAGAAGAAATCAGTTTAGTAGAATTATTTAATATTATAAAAAAAAGGTTGGGACTAATCATCAGCCTAACATTAGTAGGCCTATTGGTAGTTTCCTTTTATACCTTTTTCGTAGCAACACCAGAATACAGTTCAACAACCCAGCTACTCGTTAACCGTACTCAACAGGCAGATGCCATTCAGCGATCAGATATTGATACGAATGTTCAGTTGATTAATACATATAAAGACATAATCAAAGGACCAGTTATACTGGATGAAGTAAGAGATGAACTGAATCTTGATCTGTCTCATTCTGAATTATCAAACAAAATTACGATTTCTAATGAAGCAGACTCTCAAGTCTTTTCGATTCGTGTGGTTGATACAAATCCTTACAATGCGGCAACCATTGCTAATACAACCGCTTCGGTTTTTCAAGAAAATCTAGATGAGATCATGAACGTGGATAACGTGACTGTTATTTCTCAAGCTGAGCCAAACATTAATCCTATATCTCCCAATCATATGCTGAATTTGGCTATTGGTGTCGTATTAGGTGGAATGATTGGAGTAGGTCTGGCCTTTCTTCTGGAATTTCTTGATAACACGGTTAAAGATGAAAAATTCATCGTTGAAGAACTGGGCTGGACTAGTCTTGGGCGTATAGCAGAAATGTCAGCCGATGAATTGAAGTCGGATGGCCGACAGGCTTTACCGCAACGTACAAATGAGACAAGTAATGTCAGGTCTAAGGTCTAGGAGGAAAGCATGATGATATTTAATAAAAAGAAAAAAGTATATACGGCTGACCGTCCTAGCTTAGTAGTGGTAAACAAACCGTCTTCGGTCGTTTCAGAACAGTTCAGAACGATTCGAACAAATATTCAATTCTCTATGGTGGACGAAACGTTACGAACCATCGTTGTGACTTCGGCCGGACCAGTATCCGGGAAAACTACAGTTTCAGCTAATCTAGCTGCTACATTCGCATCAAAGGAAAAGAAAGTTCTACTTGTTGATGCAGACTTGCGCAAACCAACTGTGCATAAAACATTTAAAGTAAGAAATACAGATGGACTAACGACGTTACTTACTGATCGCAAAGCAAATTTAGAGGAAATGATTTACCGTACTCATTCAGAGGGATTATATATTTTGACCAGTGGAGCAATCCCACCTAATCCTGCAGAATTATTGGGATCAAAGCGTATGGAAGAAATTAAACAGGAAATGCTGGATTACTTCGATTTGATCATTTTCGATATGCCACCACTATTAGCTGTCACTGATGCACAAGTAATGGCCTCAATGACTGATGGTGTATTATTCGTTATACCTAAGGGTCAGGCTAATAAGGATGAAGTCTTTAAAGCTAAAGACTTACTTGAAAAAGTACAGGCTAATGTCCTTGGAGCAGTATTAAACCGTGTAGATAAATCAGATGACAGCTATTATTACTATTACGGTGAATAATTAAAGGATGTGCTATCAATGATAGACTTACATTGTCATATACTATCAGGAGTCGATGATGGGGCTCAAACGCTTGAGGACTCCATTAAAATGGCAGAACTTGCCGTTGAAGAAGGAATCACACATATTCTGGCGACTCCTCACCATCAGAAGCGAAGCTGGATCAACGACAAAGCTGATGTTGTAAGGTATGTCAGCGAGCTGCAGTCAGAATTAGATGCCAGAAATATCAACTTAACTATTTTTCCGGGACAAGAAGTCAGCATCTATGGAGAAATAATCAATGATATAGATGCTGATAAGATCCTCTTTACGGACGAAAGCCAAACATATATACTGATTGAATTTCCGACGTCTAATATCCCTACTTACGCAGAAAGATTGTTTTACGAGCTGCAGTTAAATGGGAAGACACCAGTCATTGTGCATCCTGAAAGAAATCATCAGATTCTAGAACATCCTAATCGGTTAAAAGACTTTATCGATAAAGGGGCCTTGGCTCAATTGACAGCATCTAGTTATACAGGGGGCTTTGGAAAAAATATCGAAAAGCTTAGCAAGCAGCTCATTGAAGCGAATCTCGTTCACTTTATTGCTTCAGATGCTCATAACACAGGTAATCGTGCTTTTCATATGAAAAAAGCTTATGACTTGTTAGCGAAAAACTACGGTAGAAGCAAAAGAAATGCGTTTCACCAGACGACAAAAGATTTGCTCAATGGAGACCCAGTGATTGCACCAGACACCCATCACATAAAAAAATCGCTCATTTCAAAATGGTTTAAATAAGTAAAGGAGGACACGAGATGAGTATGTGTCAAGACTTTGGCGGAAACTTTTTTTCTAGAGATGGTAACTCTTCAATTTTAATATTAAAATG